>JAFLRO010000079.1 GCA_022511425.1 Acetatifactor sp. | reverse complement strand
TAAAATGAAGTCAACTCTAAATTTTCCATCGAAAAAAAACAGCTGTCCATTGTGCAGCCGTAAATGATCCCGTCTGCGTCCACCGTCAAGCGGCGAACATATTTATCTTTTATTCTGGAGTCGTTTATCATATGTAATATACCATCATTGTCAATGTATGCCATGCCCTCTGTTGTCGCAATGATGATATTCCCTGCCCCGTCCTCGCAGATTGCGCGGACAGACAAAGAAACTAATCCGTTATCTCTTCCCCAAAATTGAAATTGCGCAGTTTGACGTACCGCAAGACCATTATCATTGGTTCCGATCCACAAACGATCCTTAGAATCCACATACAGACAATTGACACTGGTAATACCCGAGGACGGATCAAAATGATTTAATTCCACCCCGTCATAGCGTGTCAGACCGCTATATCCCCCGATCCAGATAAATCCGATGCCAGTCTGGACAACAGCATTGGCTTCAGACGTGGAGAGCCCGTTCTTGTTATCATAGAGAAATGTAAAATATCCCCACTCCGCCTTACTAGCATCAGACACCTCTGCAGATATGGTACTGCCGGGAACTAACAGACTAAATATTATGAATACTGCCAATGACAGATGCTTGATTTGTAAAAGGTGTTTTTTGTTATGCATATGTTCTCCTTTATTTTGCCAGACTCTTTCTCTTAAGATTACTTAAGATTACAACATAGCGCCCTAACTCATTAAAACGACTGCTGCCGAAGCTTTTGGGAAACATCTGTCTATTTTCTCTGTGCAGTACTATTCATGACAATATCAATGTCATGCACTATGTCCTCATCAATTTCGCCTTTGTGAGCCATATCAAGCAGGATCGATATAGACTGCTCATGAGGCATTCCGTCTTTGTAAGGTCTTTTTTCTGTCAGCGCCTGATAGATGTCAATGCAGGCCATAATCCGCTCCTCAAAGCTCAAATCTTGCGCTGTCAAGCCCTGCGGATAGCCTTTTCCGTTCAGTTTTTCGTGATGGTTACCAGCCCATTTGACAATATCGGGAATTTCTTTTATTTGATTCAATATGTAATGAGTCGCGGCAGCGTGATTTTTCATCTCCGCAAATTCATTATCGGTAAGCTTTCCCGGTTTTTCTAAAATATCATTTACAACCACCAGTTTGCCAATATCGTGCATTGCTCCCGCAAAATAGAATCGAATTGCCTTTTCTGCATCAAAACCATAGTAATTCGCCATCATTTCTGCCTTTTCTGCAACGCCCCTTGAATGATTCTCAGTAAACTCGGATTTATAATCCACTATTTGGGCAAACAATCCTGCAATATTATGGACTTCCTCATCAGAGTAATCGATAATCTCTCCATGAAGCTCTTCATGCAGACAGGGAATTACGCCTTTATCCTGCAAACATACAATCTTTTCATAATCCACTGCTTTTAAAAACAGTTCAACTGCTTCTTTGGAAAATAGGCTTCCCATCTTGTTTTGTATCCATCCGCGAAGTTCTTCAAACTCTGCAAACGTCATTTTTGTCAGATGAGTTGTCATATCTATAATATCCGCTAAATGTAATATCTGAGATTTAAGAGTTGTCCCAGAAGCTGTTTTCCCCATTGCTCCGCTCCCGTCAGCGTTTTCATGGTGAAAAAGGATTATATTCTTAACATCTGTACGAAATGGCAGCAAGCGAATATTTTGTTCGCCGATAATACTATGATCATGCTCCATCTTAGACTTTTTCAGGTCGTTTATATCGGTAAGTTTCGCGGATATGTTCTGTGACATTGGACTTTTTGCGAATTCCTCATGAATATATTCTGTCAATGCATTATCATGAAGTAAACAGCAGCCTATAAAATCTCGCAGTTCCTCCTCGCGAAACCCTGCTTCCGCTCCCATTAAAAGTGCAAGATATGCCACATGCTTACCATGTCCTGTGTCAAGTCCCAATAGTTCTGTTTCTACCTTGTCCAATGCAAATGACAGGGCATAAAGCAAATCCGTCAAATCTAATCTCATATGTGCCTATCCTTCCAACATAATTATCCTATACAGTAAAACATGCTCAATCAGTCTGTACTTATTACATCTTACGCTCCGTTTTACGAGCAATAATCAAAAGACATTTTTATTTTATATCTTAAACTTTAACATTGTCAATATTTTCGAAACTGGAGCATCCAATTGAAGCATCATGTAATCTAACTTTAGCACCGTTGCCCTCTCCCCGGAAATATGGTAAAATATCCGCAAAGGGCAGAGAGGCTCTGCCCGTAACTTATGGACATGGTACAACATGGAACTGTGCAAACACACAATATATTACCAATATGGAGGACACTATGGCAAACGAAACGAAAATTTTAAAGCGTAGCGAGCAAAATCCGGCTGACTGCTGGAGTGTGGAAGATCTCTTTCCAAATGATGAGGCATGGGAAGCAGAATTCCAGGCATGCCAGGAGATTCCTGAGCAAATGGCTGCCTATCGGGGGCGTCTGGGTACCAGTGCAGCGACCCTTCTGGAATATCTGGAGTATAGTGAAGAAGTCAATTCACGGATAAATAGTCTATATATCTATACCATGCTGCGCCACGATGAGGACACAGCCAACGCTGCCTATCAGGCAATTCAGGGCCGTTGCTCCAGCTTTCTTGTACGTCTGAGCAGTGCCACTGCATTTGAAGAGCCGGAGCTTGTGGCAATCCCTGAAGAAGAATTGAAGGAATTCTATACACAGGAGCCCGGACTGGAAAAATACCGTAGATATCTTACCTGGACACGACTGGATAAAGATCATATACTCTCCCAGGCGGAGGAGGATCTTCTTGCCGGCGCAGGCGAAGTAACAAGCGGTCCCCACGACATATTCAGCGCCTTTTCTGACGCAGATATGAAATTCCCCACTGTCACTGACAGCACCGGCAAGGAACATGCCCTGACTCACGGCTCCTATATTGCCCTGATGGAGAGCCCCGACAGGACCTTAAGGGAGAATGCTTTTAAGTCTCTCTATGGCGTCTATGGCAGCTTCCGAAACGGTCTTTCCGCTATGCTCAACACGGAGATTCGCAAAAACGTGTTCCTTTCCCGTGCGCGTAAATATGACAGTGCGCTTCAGGCGGCATTAACTCCTGTTGAGATTCCTGAGCAGGTATACCACAATCTCATAGAAGCAGTCCATCAAAATATGGAGAAAATGTATCGCTACATGGCATTGCGCAAAAAGGCGATGGGATTGGAAGAGTTACATATGTACGATATCTATGCGCCCATGCTGCCGGAAGCGGACAGAGTCATCACCTTCGAACAGGCGAAGGAGTATGTGCTTGCCGCCACTAAGGTTCTGGGGCCGGAATACCACAAGGTTATTGAAAGCAGCTTCACGGAACGGTGGATGGATATTTATGAGAATGAAGGCAAGCGTTCCGGCGCTTACTCCTGTGGATGCAAAGTTCATCCTTTTGTACTTTTGAATCACAAGGATAATCTGAACAGCGCCTTTACTTTAGCACATGAGCTGGGGCATTCCATGCATTCTTATCTCAGTGATAAAAACCAACCGCCCATTTACAGCCACTATGTTCTCTTTGTGGCAGAGGTGGCATCCACCTGCAATGAAGCTTTACTAATGCGCTATCTGCTGGATCACACGACGGACAAACGGGAACGTGCAGTGCTGATCAACTATTTTCTGGAGCAGTTCCGCACTACCCTGTACCGCCAGACCATGTTCGCAGAATTCGAGCTAAAGACCCACGAGCTGGCGGAGGCCGGAGAAGCTCTCACGGCACAGCGGTTCTGTGATATCTACTATGAGTTGAACAAATTGTACTATGGTGACAATATGACCGTGGATCCGGAGATTGCTATGGAGTGGTCCCGTATTCCCCATTTCTACCGCCGATTCTATGTCTACCAGTATGCCACCGGTTTCTCTGCTGCGATGGCTCTGTCACAGCGTATCCTTACCGGTGGGTCGGAGGCCGTGGAACAATATCTTAAATTCCTAAGCGGCGGCTGCTCCACTGACCCCATATCTTTGCTGAAAATCGCCGGCGTGGATATGAGTACTCCTGCTCCGGTGAATGAGGCACTGGCGTTGTTTGGTGAACTGATTGGAGAACTGGAAGAATTGTTGGCATAACATAATGCTCTGCACAGGAAGTGCTATAGGAGGTACTGCAGGAAGTGTTACAGGAAGTACTACAGGAGGTGCTACATGAGGTTTACAGAACTGAGCAGCGCTGAGGCAATTGCTTCGCTGATACAAAGGATTGGCTTCCTGCCCTTCTTTATGAATGAGATTGAAGGATTTTCCATCGAGGAGAATTGCCCGCCGGAGCTTTGGTTCTCCGACACGCTGGAAGGACCTTGGGAATGGAAGGGGCCAATCATACGCATGGGAAATTGTGTCTACGGAAAGTTCTTTCGCGGAAGGGCCGGTTATTTGAGTCTGGAATGGTTCCCGGACTTTGCCAATTACCGCCGGGACGGTTATGATTTTGATGCCAGATTTGACGATGAATTGGCCTCTTTCAAAGACAAGACGGTATACGATACTATTGCGGAGAACGCTTCCCTCCTGTCTAAGGATCTGAAAAAACTATGCAACTATTGCAAAGGCGGCAACAAAGGCTTTGATACCGTCATCACCCGCCTGCAGATGCAGACCTATGTAACAATCGCAGATTTTGAATACATGAAAGACAAAGCAGATAAACCTTACGGCTGGGGCGTTGCACGGTACAGCACACCGGAAGAGATTTATGGACATCAAATGATAGCCGATGCCTATAAGCGCACACCGAAGGAATCAAGAGAACGGATTCTCACACATCTGCTTAAAATCCTACCGGATGCAACAGAGGCGCAAATTTCCAAAATAATTGGGTAAGCTATTAAAAGTGATTTGAATAAGCTAAATTAATATGATTTGATAAAGGAGGAAGCAAAATGGTATCCAAGGTCTTTTTTTCCAGAACCATCACACCCGAGAAGGTGCTTGAACTTTACAAAATGCTTGGTGTGGAACTTAAGGGTAACGTGGCCGTAAAGCTTCACTCCGGCGAGATGGGAAACCAGAATTTCTTAAAGCCTGATTTTTTTAGGCCTATCATTGATGCCGTTGATGGAACTGTGGTGGAATGCAATACTGCTTACGAGGGTGCGCGCGACACTACGGAAAAGCATCTGAAAACCATTGAAGCTCACGGCTGGAGCCGCCACTTTAAGGTGGATCTTTTAGATGCGGAAGGTCCAGATCTGGAACTGCCTATTCCGGGTGGAAAACGCATCAAAAAGAATCTTGTTGGCAAGAACCTGACCCGATACGATTCTCTGCTGGTACTCTCCCACTTCAAGGGGCACCCTATGGGTGGCTTTGGCGGAGCCTTAAAACAGATTTCCATCGGTATTGCTTCTTCCGCCGGCAAAGCATATATCCACGGTGCCGGGGATCCCTCAAAAATCTGGAGAGCAGACCACGATTCCTTCCTGGAATCCATGGCGGACGCTGCTTCCTCCATTGTTGAGCGTTTCAAAGGCAAAACCGTTTATATCAATGTAATGAAAAACATGTCAGTGGACTGCGACTGCTGTGCTGTAGCCGAGGATCCCTGCATGAAGGATATCGGTATCCTGATTTCTGTGGATCCTGTAGCAATCGACCAAGCCTGTCTAGATCTGGTCTACGCTGCAACGGACGATCCCGGCCGCGACCATCTGCTACAGCGTATCGAAAGCCGCAACGGTGTCCATACTATCGAAGCTGCTGCTGCACTTGGTATCGGGTTCAGAAAATATGAACTGATTGAAGTATAAAATCAATAACCCACCGATACTGTTTCGTACAGTGTCGGTGGGTTAAATATTGCTTGACTTTATATCACAAGCATAGCTTGTGAACAGCATTCGTCGCTCGCCGAAGGAGCAAGCTCATTCTTCTCGTTTGCACTCATTATACCATCAGCTGATAGATGTTCCTGCAATCCTCCTCGCCCAATGTGACGAAGCCGCTAATGGAACCGCCACGGCCATTACCATTACAGAGGGTATTGACCAGATAGGGAATATCCTCTTCCTTCGCACCCAGTTCTGCAAAATTCTTCGGCATGCCAATAGAGACCAGGAAGCTGCGCAACGCTTCTATACCCGCTTTAGCAGTCACTTCCGGATGGAAAAAATCCATCTGGCAGCCCCAAACACGGACTGCAACCTGCGCAAAACGCATTACATCGTGCTGAAAGACATAAGTGAATACAGCGGGCATCGTTACGGCAAGTCCTGCACCATGAGCACAATCGTACAGCGCAGACAACTCATGTTCAATGTTATGGCTATTCCAGTCCTGACTGCGACCCACCCCGCAGGAATTGTTGTGCGCCATCATACCGGCCCACATAATATTGGCACGTGCCTCATAATTGTTCGGATCCGCAATCACACGAGGCCCTTCATGTATCATGGTCAGCATCAACGCTTCGATCATTCTGTCCGTGACCTCGACCTCCGTCGAATTGGACAGATAACGCTCATACAGATGCGCCATAATGTCCGTGATGCCGCAGGCAGTCTGATAAGCCGGCAATGTCTGCGTCAAAGCAGGATTTAAAATACTGAACTTAGGGCGAATGGCATCGCCGCTAGCGCCGCGTTTGAGCATTCCGTCCTCATGGGTAATGACGGAATCCGGGCTGCCCTCACTGCCTGCCGCTGCTATCGTAAGAATTGTACCAATCGGAAGCGCATTCTCGATATGTTTTCCACAGTAAAAGTCCCAAAAGTCACCATCATAAACAACACCGGCAGCAATTGCTTTAGACGCATCAATGGCACTTCCGCCACCGACAGCCAGAACAAAATCAACATTTTCCTTTTTGCAAAGCTCAATACCCTCATATACAAGGCCGCTTCGTGGATTTGGCCTAACGCCTCCCAGAAGGACATATTCAAGAGCTTCCTTTTCCAAAGATGTTTTCACGCGATCCATCAGGCCGGAACGAATAACGCTGCCACCCCCGTAAACAATAAGTACTTTACTTCCTCCAAAGCGCTTTATCAAGCTTCCTGTTTCATTTTCGCGCTCTTTTCCAAAGGCAAAAAGTGTCGGAGAGTAAAAGGTAAAATTTTCCATATGCAGCTTCCTCCTTATTATCTGCTATTCTGCATTACTAATCCGCAGTATAATGTATCAGTGAAAAAAGTATACCATTTTTTCCATGCTGCCTGCAATACCCGCAGCAGTTTTTCAATTTGACACGATGCGTTCTTTTAATTTGATACAGCTTTTTTAATGTGACTTTAGCTTTCTGAACACATCCAGAATATGATGGGTCGCACCTACCATATCCTGTCTCTCGCAGATGGAAAAGTGATACCGCAGATAAAGTTCAAAAAGCTCGTCATCCATGGCATCAATCGTCTCTCGTATGAAATTCGTCGCCATGTCCGTTCCCAAGTAATGAAGGCGCTCTACGGAAAATCCTTCCATCAGCCTGTCAATGTCCTCTTTTCTATAAAGCTGGAACAGATCCTCCGGATAGCTGGTACACTTGAACGTCTCCCGATCGATCAACTCCTTGTAATGGGCATCACGGATCATTCCCTTTTGAAAAGCAAACTGAATAATAGTGGCATCATTATTACAGTATGCCACATATACAATGCCTCCAACTTTCGTGACGCGCAGAGCCTCCGTCAAAGCTTGTTTCTGTTCCTGCTCTGTGAATAGATGATACATAGGCCCCAGTAAAAGTGTCATATCGTAACTTCCACTTTCAAAACCCTCTAAGTCCAAGGCATTTCCCTGAGTGATAGTCACAGGCTCCCCTTCAGTAATATGCTGCTTGAAAACTTCAATATTATGCTCCACTAGCTCAACCGCATCCACCCGGATTCCCATCCCCGCCAATGTATGACTGTAACGACCGGTACCGGCACCAATCTCAATGATCCGCATTCCCGGCTTTAAATACTTTTCAATATAGCGCATAGTAGTCAGATACTCCACCATTCCATGCCGGGAACGAAGCCGTCCGTCCTCATTGTAATCCCCATAATAATTGCTAAGTACATCATAAGCAGATACATTCGGGTTCAACCTGACTTCTTTTTCTTTATGAGCTGTGATAATAGTATAACTATTGGCATTGATAGTGATACAATGACCGTCTACCCGCACATACCAGTTCTTTCCCCGTCTTGTGAACGTTGCTTCTGGGGATTGTATTCTTTCCTTACACCATACTAAGACATCCTCCGCATTCAGGGAGAGATTCCTCTGAATCCGCTCTACTCCCAATTCCGTTGTATGTAATCTGTCAAGATGATTCAATAATTCGTTTTCTCTTTCCATATCTTCCTCATTTCCGCTCACCCGCATTCTATATTTCAGCCAACTTCTCATAGCTCATACTTTTTGTTATATTCTCATATCTTTTTCAGTATTCTCATAGCTTCTTGCAGTATTCTCATTACTTTTTCAGTTTACTTATAACTTTTCCCGATATTCTTGTATCTGTACTAACATCTGTCTTGCAAAATCTTGAGCAAATTTCGGCTCTGCTATCATCTCCCTGTCGCTCTCATAACACACAAGAGCGGTATCAATCAAGTCATGGAATTTGTCGGGCAGTATCTTCATTCCCCATTCTCCACCCGCTTTTTTTGACAGCACCAGACCTTCTTGCAAATATGCCAGTACTCTGCACAGGTTTAATGTCACATACAGAGGATTCTCCAAAATATCATCTTTGGCATTTTCAACATCATACCATATACTGTCTATATAATCCCTCATCGGCACCTCTCCAAAAGTTTCCTCAATTTCAGCACCATACAGTACAATCCCGTATTTGCGGATAATAGTAAAATGGGCTGCAAGATCCTTGTCCGTACTTTTCATTTTGTCCACATAATTATCAGGGTTGTTTCTGAACCAATTTAAATGTGGGCAAGAAAAATGCAATTCAAATGGTGTAGGATAAACAAAGGGATTGCAATGCTCCTTTTTCATGATACTAAGTTCAAAGCCCTTTGCCGGTGCTTCACCATTCAACTTTACCACATTTCTCATAAAGTCCATCTTATCTATGTCCGAAATATCATTTTCCACTACAAGAATAAGATCTAAATCACTTTTTTGTGGATTGAAACACCCCATTGCCGCTGAACCGTGCAAGTAAATTCCAATAAGGTTATCTCCCAGAGTTTCCTTACTCATCTTTGTAAACCGATTCAACAAATCCTCGTAAACCATTGTGCAGTTCTCCTGTTTTATCACCCACAAATAATTGAGATAATCAACCTATAATCCCTCATATTCATCCATGACACTTTCGTCGAAGCAATCCATATTATATGACGAATGTGTCATGTAGCGTCATGCTGTCACGTTTGGATCAATAATCCTCTCCCATCATCTGACGAATCAACTCCTTATAATCCTCATCCTCAGGATCTATCTCCTCTTCCTCCGCGTAAGGAACACCGTTCTTCACTCCTTCACGCACCTTTGATGGACCATCCAAATAAAATCCCACATAGTCATAATCAACAGGCTCTGTCTGTAAAATAATCTGGATTAGCTGTCTTGCCGCTTCCGCAGTCTCTTCATCATGCTGTCCACCTATGGCAGGACCTGATGAACCACTATAGACATCTAAGAAGATTTCCTTCCCATCATCCGTAGTTGCAGTGATATAATAGGCATATTGGTCCTCATAATTCATTGACTCATATGTAGGTTCGCCAAAAAGCCCTCTCAGCCTTCCATAGACAAGAGCTGTCTGTTCGATATAGTCACTTGGAAACCCCTCAATAATGTGACAGATACAGGAAGTACCGTATAATGCACTCCATTTTTCCTCATTGGTTTCCATCTGAAACTGATATTGAACTTTGTCCATTTCCTCTTCCTCCTTATATGGCATGTCACTTCTGCTACAACCTGTAATTATCATTATCCCCAGCAGCATTATCAATAATATTTTCTGTTTCATAATTTCCCTCATTTCTGCGCTGAACTTTGTGCATAACAATTCATTGATAATAGACTCTAAAGTGCCTATTATTTGTGGATGCAACGCAGACGCAAATTGTTATTGAAAGATTTATCTTTCAATCTTCCACCCGCCTTACCGTATGAATAGTTCATATGACTATAATCGACATCATGATTTATTTGATAACTCTGTCAAAGCTTGATAGAACTCCGGATAATCCTTGTTTAAACGAACCGGGATTCCATTAGAATCCAAAAAACAATGCTCCGATTTTCCCTCATTAACGACCTTTCCTTCTCCATTGAGCATTTTATAGTTAAGCTTCAGCTTAACCCCCTTAAACTCTTCCACAGATACAAAGATGCGAATCGTTTCCGGGAATGTGGTGGTGGCCTTGTAATGGCATTCTACAGCCACAACCGGCGATACAATGCCCATTGCTTCCAGCTTTGCAAAATCCCACCCAATCTGTGCCAGAAAATCAACGCGTGCCTCCTCCATCCACCTGATATAATTTGAATGGTGTGTAATTCCCATTTTATCTGTCTCATAATACTGAACTACATGCTCATATGTTTTTGTCATGTTTCTTCCACTCCTCTGCTTTTACCTCTGTATCATGTTCAGAAAACAACGACGGGAACTGAAGCGTTCTGCTACAGTTCCCGCATATTATCCAACCTAAGTGTTTTCAAAAGTCATCTCATTATACTCGCTGTCATATTCTGCGCTCATAGCTATCATCCGGTCTATGTCGTTACAGAATAATCTGGACAACTCGTCACTGTAGCCATAAAAGATGCCTTTGCGGTATTTTTCAAGCTCTGTATGTAAATAATCTACAATTTCGCTTTTATTCTTGATGCTAATTTGGAATGACTTCTTATCCTTCCCCCCAATTACCAGGGAACTGCTCTTATATATGGGAATAATGCCGTACAGCGTTGTGGTGGTAACATTCTTATGTATCCACAGCGCATTTTTTACAGGATACAGATATAGCGCCATGCTTCGCACGATTACGATCGCATCAGCCGTCACTCCAAATCCCTCCTGCATTTTTAACGTGGGCAGCGCCTCATTGACCCGGCTGAGCGCAATAGGATCAAGCTTGGATAACCGCTTAGCAGTAAGCGGGCCGAGCACCAAACACATGATTCCTGCAGCAATTCCTCCAAAAAAGCATATAACAACCCCAATCATAAGCTCAATGGGCATATCAAATACTATCAACACAAAAAATATCACGCACAGCACGATAAGGACAAGAAACGCAATCAGACTTTTTCTGAACATCTTCTTATATACTTGATACAGATTTTTAAATTCTCTATAGCGATTCATAAGCTTCCTCCTTATTAACCGGGTAGCATCTTTTACCCATTCGTCTCCTCTTGAGAACGAGTTTGACAGTATCTCTCACGAAATATTTATTTAGTACCACGTACCACCATAATAATTGACACGTTGGTATCCCATTGTTTTTCGCCGCGGTCGTATTGCTGGATTCGAGTATCATATTTAACATTTGTAAGTCGCTTCATTTCTTCGATTTCTTCCACGGTAAAGTGTTCAGACATCGAATACAACACAGAATCAATTCTGTCAAGGTCTGAGTATCTGTTAGCATTGATTATATCATGAGCTAATTCAGCCGAAAATTTAGGGTCATCCGGCGTCAGGTCAATTGTCGCATAGCCAGTCCTGATATTGTGAAATCCATATTTCTCCATAGCAGCGGGCAGTTGCGCTTCACTCATCGGGTATTTACATATGGAGTATTTTTCCATAGAATCATCATACTGCTCAGCCTTTTTAAAAAATTCCTGTTCATACTCATTTAATGTAATACAACTGGGAGTAAGATAAATCCCTTTGCGGGAAGATAGTACAAGACATATCCCACCAGGTTTAAGTACGCGCAGTTGCTCGCCATAAAATTGGGAAGGCTCGATATGTTCACTCACTGTATTTGAAATCGTTACATCAAAAGTATTATCCTCAAAGTGAAGATGGGTGGCATCGCCTTCCATAAATTCGATTCCCGTTTCATGCGCATTGGCAAAACGAACAAATTCGCTATCCCTGTCAACTGCAGTAATCTCTGCATTCGGATACCAACGGTGAAGCGTTCCAGCAAGAGCTCCGGGGCCACAACCAATCTCGAGGATTCTTAAACTTTTGTCTTCATCCAAATCAAACAGGACTTTATACTTTCCCGCAAACATATCATTAAAGCGCAGTTTGCGGCTATAATACAAAGTTTTCGTGCCTTGCACATATTTTGACCAGATGTTGTTCATCATACCTCTCCTGTTGTAATTTATCGTTTTAGCTCCACAATATATTCCGTTGTACCATCTTCTAATCGCTTGTTACCGGAATCTGTAAATCTGCATCGCCCATAAAATCTCCTGGCTTTTTTATTTATATCAGCATACTACAAAAAAGGGTAAAAAATACGATAAATACAGCATTTCTGCCATATTTACCGCATCTCATAAACTGCCGGCAGCGGGACTTGAACCCGCACGTGGTTGCCCACAACAGATTTTGA
>JAFLRO010000078.1 GCA_022511425.1 Acetatifactor sp. | reverse complement strand
CCAAAGAGAAAAGCATTCAAAAGCTGCAAAAGTTTTTTTCATTGACAGAGGAAAAGGCGGAAGAATATTATGAGCGTTTTGCTGAAGAGGTATAGAGATTCAGCGTTATCGTTTTATATTCAAAAACAATTTGCTATTTTGTCTCAGTCTGCGTATAATGGAGATATTAAAATTAAAGACATAAAATATAGAAGGCAAAGGATATTCATATGAAAAAGGCACTTATCACAGGTATCACAGGACAGGACGGATCTTTTCTGGCAGAGTTCCTACTGGAAAAGGGATATGAGGTACATGGAATCACCAGACGCGCGTCTATTTCCAATACGGCAAGAATAGACCATTTGATTGCAAAGAATGCAATCACACTCCACGACGGCGATCTGTCTGACACCTCATCCATCACCGGCATTGTTGCCAAGGTACAGCCCGACGAGATATACAACCTGGCGGCTCAGTCCCATGTTCAGGTTTCTTTTGATGCACCGGAGTACACTGGAGATGTAGATGCCATTGGCGTGCTGAGGATACTGGAAGCAGTGAGGATCCTGGGGCTTGCAAAAAAGACCAGGATTTATCAGGCATCTACCTCAGAGCTATACGGCAAGGTGGAAGAGGTTCCCCAGAGCGAAACGACACCGTTCCATCCTTACAGCCCCTATGCCGTAGCAAAGCAGTATGGTTTCTGGATCGTGAAAGAATACCGTGAAGCATACGGTATGTTTGCAGTAAACGGCATACTCTTCAACCATGAATCGGAGAGACGGGGAGAGACCTTTGTCACCAGGAAGATCACGCTTGCAGCGGGCAGGATTGCTGAGGGACTGCAGGATCACCTAGAGTTGGGCAATATGGATTCGCTGCGCGATTGGGGTTATGCGAAAGACTATGTGGAATGTATGTGGCTGATGCTGCAACACGAGACCCCGGAGGATTTTGTCATTGCCACGGGAAAGCAGCATACTGTCAGGGATTTCACGGAGAGAGCTTTCAAGGCAAATGGAATAGAGCTTAAGTGGGAAGGCAGCGGCGTAGACGAGAAGGGATATGACAAAGCCACGGGCAAGATGCTGGTATGCGTAAATCCAGCATGGTTCCGGCCCACCGATGTGGATAATCTGCTGGGCGATCCTACGAAGGCTAAGACGGTTTTGGGATGGAATCCTCAGAAGACCACATATGCTGAGCTGGTTGAGATTATGGCAAGGCATGATAGGGAGCTGGCAAGGAAAGACAGGGAGTTGGCAAGGTAAGGCTGGTAGCTGGCAAGGCATGACAGAGAGTTGGTAAGTCAGAAGCCAAAAATGGTTGACAAACCCATCTGTTTTGCATATTCTGTTAGATAGATATGAATGATACAGCAAAAAGCTGAGAGCGAAGAGAGTACTTTCCCGGGATAAGTCACAGAGAGGGCTATAGTTAGCTGAGAACAGCCCGGCTTTGGGGAAAGGAAGTGCATTCGTGAGCTGATTCGGGGAAGGCGTACTGCGCGGTATCCGAATCCGAGGGCGTGCGTTAAACGTATTGAGGGAAGGGCTGAAAGTGCCCTTAAGTAGAGTGGAACCGCGGGAAACCGTCTCTTACAGGACGGAATTTCCCGCGGATTTTGTATACTGATTTAGGGCAGAAGGAGTAAGATTATGGAAAACAAATTGCAATTCTACAACACATTGACCAGAAGGGTAGAGCAGTTCGTGCCTAACGAGGACGGCAAGGTAGCAATGTACACCTGCGGCCCTACCGTATATCATTTTGCCCACATCGGCAACCTGCGCAGCTATATCATGGAGGATCTGCTGGAGAAGACTCTGCGCTACATTGGCTATGACGTGAAGCGGGTGATGAATATCACGGATGTGGGTCATCTGACCAGCGATGCCGACACCGGCGAGGACAAGATGGTGGCAGGGGCAAAGAGGGAGCACAAGTCCGTCATGGAGATAGCAAAATTCTATACGGATGCTTTCTTTGAGGACTGCCGCAAGCTGAATATCAAGACTCCGGACGTAGTGGAGCCTGCTACCAATTGCATTGATGAGTTCATCAAGGTAATTACACGGCTCTTGGAGACCGGCTATGCCTATGAGAGCGGCGGTAATATCTATTTTGATACGTCGAAGCTAAAGGAATACTACGTTTTCTCCAGCCAGAGTGAGAAGGAGCTGCTGGTGGGTGTCCGGGACGATGTGGAGGAGGATGAGAACAAGAGGAACAAGAGTGATTTTGTGCTCTGGTTCACCAAGTCCAAGTTTGAGGATCAGGAGCTGAAGTGGGAGAGCCCCTGGGGTGTTGGGTATCCCGGTTGGCATATCGAATGCTCCTGCATCAGCATGAAGCATCTGGGAGAATATATGGATATCCACTGTGGCGGCGTGGACAATATCTTCCCTCATCACACCAACGAGATTGCCCAGAGTGAGGCTTACCTTGGCCACAAGTGGTGCAATTACTGGTTCCATGTGCACCACTTGAACGATAAATCCGGAAAGATGAGTAAATCCAAGGGCGGAATCCTGACAGTCAGTGTCCTGGAGGAGAACGGGTACAATCCCATGGTGTACAGACTTTTCTGCCTGCAGTCCCACTATCGCAAGCCTCTGGAGTTCTCTTATGAGGTGCTGGACAATATGAGTGCCGCCTACGATAAGCTGGTGAAGCGGATTGGTTCCCTGAAGAGGGAGGGGCAGGTGGAGCAGGCGAAGTTTGACGAGTACAGGAACCGGTTTGAAGCAGCTCTCTGCGACGATTTGAATACTTCTATGGCAATTACTGTGCTCTATGACTTGCTGAAGGATGATATGAACGATGCTACCAAATTTGCACTAGCGGAGAGCTTTGACCGAGTGCTGTCTCTGAACCTGACTACTGCTCAAGAGGTAAAGGAAGACAGCAGTGTGGGCGCGGAGCTGGAGCGCTATATACTGGAGAAGATTGAAGAGAGAAAGGCAGCAAAGAAGGAGAAGGACTTTGCCAAGGCAGATGCTATCCGCAATGAGTTGCTGGAGAAAGGAATTATCCTGGAAGATACGCGAGAGGGTGTAAAATGGAAGAAAGCCTGAGCAAGGAAACATCGTATCTGAGTTCTGGGCAGGGAACTGAAGAACAGAAAATAGGGGGTCAGGAAGCGTTTACCCAAGGGGAAGGATTGATAAATTATAGTCTGCTTGCGGACATTCTTAAATTCTTCCCCGGAAAACGTCAGGATGTCCGAGCATACTCACCCTTAACCCTGGCATACATCGGAGATGCGGTCTACGATCTTATAATCCGGACTGTGGTGGTGGAGCGGGCCAACCGTCCCGCGAATGAGCTGCATCACATCACGGTGGGCTATGTGAGCGCCGGTGCCCAGGCGAAGATTGTGGAGGCACTGATGGAGGAGCTCACCGAGGAGGAACAGTCCGTCTATCGACGGGGGCGCAATTCCAAACCCCATACTATGGCAAAAAATGCCAGTGCAGGCGATTATCTGAGAGCCACGGGCTTCGAGGCGGTGCTGGGATATCTGTATCTCAGCGACCGGATGGACCGGGTGTTGGAACTGATAAAGAAGGGAATTGAACTGGCAGGGCTGAAGTTGTGAACACGTCAGTTTATAATAGTTTCTGACGGAGAGAGGCAATATGGCATACGAAGAATATACAATAGAGGGCCGAAACGCAGTAATTGAGGCCTTTCGGTCCGGCAGGACCATCGATAAGCTCTATGTATTGGATGGCTGTCAGGACGGTCCTGTGCTTACTATTAAGCGTGAGGCGAAAAAACAGGACACCATCGTAAAATACGTCACAAAAGAGCGTTTAGATCAGCTCTCTGAGACAGGAAAACATCAGGGTGTTATCGCCGTGGCTGCGGCATACAGCTATGCGGAGGTGGAGGACATTCTGGCGGCTGCCAGGGAAAAAGGGGAGCCCCCTTTTGTGATCCTATTGGACAATATAGAGGACCCACACAATCTGGGCGCTATCATCAGGACGGCCAACCTGGCCGGAGCTCACGGTATCATTATCCCAAAGAATCATGCGGTGGGACTGACCGCCACTGTGGCAAGAACCTCTGCCGGAGCCTTGAATTATACTCCAGTGGCAAAGGTTACCAACTTGTCCAGAACCATCGAGGACCTGAAGAGGGAAGGACTCTGGTTCGTCTGCGCCGACATGGGTGGCACGTCCATGTACAGTCTGGACTTAAAAGGCCCTATCGGCCTTGTGATTGGCAGTGAGGGAGAGGGCGTGTCCAGGCTGGTGAAGGAGAAATGCGACATGACTGCTGCCATACCCATGAGGGGAGATATCGACTCCCTGAATGCTTCCGTGGCAGCAGGTGTACTGGCTTATGAGATTGTTCGCCAGCGCATACATACCCAAGCCTAGCCGTCACATGTGAATACTACCTAATTAATTGGCAAGGAACGATTAAACCATGTCAGGAAAATATGAGGAATATGGGCAATGCACCGACGGAGAGTTGATCGACCGACTTCGCCGGGGCGAGGAGCCCATTATGGACTATATCTGCGATAAATACAAAAATTTGGTGCGGAGTAAGGCAAAGTCCATGTTCATCCTGGGAGCGGACAGTGAGGATTTGATCCAGGAGGGCATGATCGGCTTGTTCAAGGCGGTGCGGGACTTTGATTCCGGCCGGGATGCAAGCTTCCGTACCTTTGCGGAGCTATGCATCAGCAGGCAGATGTATACGGCGGTGCAAGCATCCAAGCGACAGAAGCATTTTCCGCTGAACACCTATGTTTCCTTGGACAGCAGTGAGACCGTTTCAGACGGTCAGGACGGAATGATTCTGGCAGAGCTGCTGGCAGACAGGGCGGAGCAAAGCCCCGAGGAGCTGTTTCTGGATAAGGAAAGAGTAGCTTACCTGGAGGAATCCATCGAAAAGGAACTCAGCGATTTTGAACGCCAGGTACTGGATCTGTATATGACGGGTATGAGCTACACGGAGATCGCCAAAGTGCTTGGGCGTGACGAGAAAGCTACGGATAATGCCCTCCAGCGACTGAAGGGCAAGATCAGAAAAATGCTGTGAGCAATAATATAGAACAGGAAGGCAAAGCATTATGAACATCATCATTGTGGGCTGCGGCAAAGTGGGCTCCACCCTGGTAGAGCAGTTGAACGGAGAAAATCATAACATCGTAGTCATCGACGAGAAAGAGGATAAGGTGAAATCCATCACAGACGAGTTGGACGCTATGGGTATTGTCGGTAACGGCGTCAGTCACCAGACCCTCAAGGAAGCGGGAATTAAGCACGCTGATCTGTTGATTGCAGTCACAGGCTCCGACGAGCAGAATCTGTTGTGCTGTGTCATAGCCAAGAAGACGGGAAACTGTAAGACCATAGCCCGGGTGCGCAATCCCATTTACAGCACAGAGACAGTATTCCTTCGGGAGGAGCTTGGTCTGGCCATGATCATTAACCCTGAGCTGACGGCGGCCTCCGAGATTGCCCGCCTGTTTCAGTTCCCCACTGCGGTGAAAATAGATACATTCTCTAAAGGACGCATTGAGCTGCTGCACTTCCGTGTTACCAGTGAATGCCTGCTGAACAACTACGGATTGATCCACATCCGTACTGATCTGAAATGTGATGTGCTGGTATGTCTGGTACGAAGAGGGGAGGAGGTACTGATCCCCAGAGGTGATTTTGTATTTCAGGAGGGCGATGTGGTTGCAATCGTGTCCACACCTCCCAAGGCCAGCGATTTTTTCAAAAAGATTGGCATCAGCACCGGTAAGATCCGTACTGCCATGCTGGTGGGCGGCGGTACTATGGCGTACTATCTTGCAAAGCGTCTGTTGGCAGTAGGCATTGATACTAAGATCGTGGATCAGAATCCTGTCCGCTGTGAACAGTTGAATGAACTTCTGCCCAAGGCCACTATAATCTGCGGCGACGGTACGAACGAGAAGCTGTTGCTTCAGGAGGGACTGGAGAAGGTGGACGGGTTTGCGGCTATGACAGGGCTGGATGAAGAGAACATCCTGCTCTCACTGATGGCAAAAAAATATTCCAAGGCTAAGATCGTCACCAAGATCAATAGAGTCAATTTTAACAACATGCTGGGGGATATCCAGCTGGACAGCACTATTTTCCCCAGGCTGCTCACTGCGGATGTGATCACCAAGTATGCCCGCTCCATGAATGAATCCCTAAACAGCAATGTGGAAAATCTATACAAGCTGGAGGATGGCCGTGTGGAGGCGCTGGAGTTTTACATAAAGGAAACTTCCACTGTCACAGGCATTCCGCTTTTAAAGATGAAACTGAAGAAAGATTTGCTGCTCTGTTCTATCACGAGGGGCAGTCAGGTTATTATCCCAAGTGGCCAGGATGAACTGCAGGTAGGTGATTCGGTGGTGGTTGTAACGACTCATACTAAGCTGAATGACATACGGGATATTCTGGAGGTATAATAACAATGAACTTTGCGATTGTGCGGTTTATTATAGGCTGGGTGCTGGAATTTGAAGCTGCTTTTCTGCTGCTGCCCGCATTGGTGGGGGTTATCTATGGCGAAAGCAATATTTCTGTGGGATTTCTGATCACGGCGGCAGTGTGTCTGCTGTTGGGCTTTTTGTTGAAGAGAAAAAAGCCTGCGCGTAAGGATGTATATACCCGTGAGGGCTTTGCCACCGTAGCGCTGAGCTGGATGGTTATGAGTGCTTTCGGTGCGCTTCCCTTTTTCTTTTCCCGGGAGATTCCCAACTATATTGATGCGCTTTTTGAATCCGTCTCCGGCTTCACGACGACCGGTGCCAGCATTTTGACAAATGTGGAAGCCATGAGCCATGCAAGCCTTTTCTGGAGAAGTTTCACCCATTGGATCGGCGGTATGGGGGTGTTCGTGTTCATCATGGCAGTCCTGCCTCTGGTGGGCGGTGGTACTACTATAAACCTGATGCGGGCGGAGAGTACCGGTCCTGCTGTGGGCAAGCTGGTGCCCAGGGTTCGTGATACAGCAAAGATTCTTTATGAGATTTACATAGGTCTGACGGTTGTGGGGACGATTGTATTTTGTGCCTGTGGATTGAACCTTTTTGAAGCATTAACCACAATCTTTGGTACTGTGGGTACCGGAGGATTTGGAATCTACAACGACAGTGTCATGAGTTTCAGCCCTCTGGTTCAGAATATGATTACATTGTTCATGATATTGAGCGGCATCAACTATACCGCTTATTTCTGTCTGCTCAGCAGAAGGTTAAAGGATGCTTTCCAAATTGAGGAGGTGCGCTGGTATTTGGGGATAATTCTGGGGAGTGTCGCTATAATCTCCTGGAATATCCATAAGATATATCCCACTTTGGGCGAAACCGTCCGGCATGCGTTTTTCCAAGTGGGTTCCATCATGACCAGTACCGGCTTTTCTTCTACGGATTTTGACACATGGCCTGAGCTGTCCAGAACCATACTGCTGCTGCTTATGTTCATCGGTGCCTGCGCGGGAAGTACCGGCGGCGGCATCAAGGTGGCCCGCTTTATTATTTTGATGAAGGCTATCCGCAAGGAGTTGGCGATGATGATCCATCCCCGGATGGTGAAAAAAATTAAGCTGGATGGGCATCCCTTGGCTCATGAGACCCTGCGGGCGGTAAATGTGTTCATTTCGGTGTATTTTGTATTGTTCTTTGCCTCCGTGCTGGCGATAAGCCTTGACGATTTTGGTTTTACGACCAATTTTTCTGCAGTATTGGCTACACTGAACAATATAGGCCCCGGATTGGATTTGGTGGGACCTACCCAGAATTTTTCTATTTTTAATTATTTTTCTAAATGTGTGTTGATTTTTGATATGTTGGCAGGCAGACTGGAGTTGTTCCCCATGTTGATTCTGCTTATGCCGTCTTGTTGGAAGAAATACTGATTCGGCATATAAGAATTGATTCAGTATTTAAGAACTGATTCTGGACGGTGACACTGATTTCGAATAAAAGAAAGCTCGTCATGAGAGCTTTCTTTTTTATTGTTTTTTAATATTTTTCCGCGCGTCTGCCCCTTGACTTACATCCGGCTCGGACTTATAATCAACAAGTAAAACCGACCGACTGGTCGGACGAGGAGAAAAAGACCATGATTTCAAAGTTCAGCGTGAGAAAGCCCTATACGGTCCTGGTGGGCGTAGTGCTTGCAATTATTCTGGGAGTGGTGTCCTTTACCAGGATGACAGCAGACTTGCTGCCCAGCATCAGCCTTCCTTATGTGATTGTGATGACCACTTACGTGGGAGCCAGTCCTGAGACGGTGGAGACCTCGGTGACACAGCCGGTGGAAGCCGCCATGGCCACTGTCAGCAATATTGAGGGAATCAGCTCCGTGTCCAACGAGAACTATTCCATGGTAATCCTGGAGTTTGCCCAGACAGCGGACATGAATGCGGTGTCACTGGAAATCAGGGAGAGCCTGGACCAGATCACCAGCTATTGGGATGATGCCATCGGAAATCCTATTATTATGAAGCTGAATCCGGACATGCTGCCTATCATGATTGCCGCAGTAGGTATGGAGGGCATGGATAATGCTGAGATCAGTACATATGCTCAGGATAAAATCATGCCGGAACTGGAGAGTCTTGAGGGCGTGGCAAGTGTCAGTGCGTCGGGCCTTTTGGAGGAGAGCGTCAACGTGATTATCCGCCAGGAGAAGGTGGATCAGGTGAACGCTCTGATTTTTGCAGCCATCGATGAGAAGATGGCAGAGGCAGAGCAGGAACTGCTGGATGGCAGGGAGGAATTGGAGAACGGCAGGCAGGAACTGCTTAATGGCCAGAAGGAGCTGAACAATGGCCGCAAGGAACTGGAGAAAGGTAAACAGGAGCTGGAGGACGGCAAGCAAGCGCTGGAGAATGAGCAGATTGTACTGGCGAACCAGTTAGCTGCGCAGAAAACGCAATTGACAGCGGCGAAGACGAACCTGGAGAAGATTCAGTCAGATTTGACGACTGCGGCACAGTTGGACGCAGGGGTTAAGCAACTGGAGGAGACCTTAACCCTTATAGAGGACCTAAAGGCCAATAAAGATGGTATCAGGACGAATCTTGAGGGGCTGCAGGGTTTAATGGACTCATTATCTGCATCATATAGCAACGCTATGGCGAATTGGAAATCTGCTGTGGAGCAGTTATCTGTCAGTAGTGGGGATGCCGGTGCATTAAATAATAAACAGGAAGCTGAAGGAACAATAGATGACTTGCAAAATCTATTTAAACAAAACAGCGGTGCAATTTCGATGATTACTAATGCTGATGCAAACTTAAAGAAAAGTGTTGATGTAGCATTAGCAATGGAACATTGGTATCCGTCTGATCTTGCTTCGTACGAATCTGTTTTCAATACAGTGACATCTGCTTTTGTAGCTATAAAAACAGGAGCAGGTACAGTATTAAACCTGCCAAGCAGAGAGGCTGTTTTAAAAACTCAGCACGACAATTATAATACCTCTCTTCAGGCTCTGACCAGCGGTTTGGGTTATGACGCATATTATGCTCAGGTATTTACAGCTCTTTCCCGCCAGAACATCAAGAATATGACTGATCTTGCCAATGCAATTTCCAGCCTCAACAATGCCCTGATTCAGATTGAGCAGGGCCAAATGACTGCCGCTATTGAGTTTGCCAACGGCAAGGCTCAAATTGCTCTGGGAGAGTATCAACTGGAACTTGCAGAATCTCAGTTGAACGAAGGCGAAGCGCAACTGCAGTCCGGCCTTGACCAGATGGATGATGCCCTCGCACAGCTGGACGAAGCGGAGAAACAGTTAGCAGATGCCAAGGAGACTGCTCACGACCAAGCTGATATGACAAATATCCTGACGGTCGAGACCATCCAGGGATTGCTGACCGCCCAGAATTTCTCCATGCCCGCAGGCTATGTGACCGAGGACGGCATAGACTATATGGTCCGTGTGGGCGATAAGCCCTCCACAGTGGAGGATCTGCAGGCGCTGCCCTTGATGGATCTGCATATGGACGGCGTACCTGTTATTACTTTGGGCGACGTAGCGGATGTATTTTACACGGATAATTCAGCAAGTATCTATACCAATGTGGACGGCAGCGCCGGCGTGATGCTGACCATCCAGAAACAGACAGGCTATTCCACCGGTGAGGTTTCCGACCGGCTGGGAGAGCGGTTTGAGGAACTGATGGATGAGAATCCCGGTCTAAGCCTGATTACCCTGATGGATCAGGGAATTTATATCGATCTGGTAATGGACTCCATTATTAATAATATCCTTTTCGGCGGAGTTCTGGCAATTTTAATCCTTCTGATTTTCCTAAAGGATTTACGTCCTACTCTTGTAGTGGCATTTGCCATCCCTATTAGCCTGGTGACGGCCATCGTTTGTATGTACTTCAGCGGCGTGACCTTGAATGTAATTTCGCTGTCCGGTCTTGCGCTGGGTATCGGTATGCTGGTGGACAACTCTATTGTGGTGATTGAAAACATCTACCGCATGCGTCACGAGGGTATGTCTGTGCAGGAGGCGGCAACAGAGGGAGCCCGTGAGGTGGCGGGTGCAATTCTGGCTTCCACCCTGACCACAGTCTGTGTGTTCCTGCCCATCGTATTTACGGAGGGTATCACCAGGCAGCTTTTTGTGGACATGGGTCTGACGATTGCTTATTCATTGTTTGCCAGCCTTGTGATTGCATTGACTGTGGTGCCCGCTATGTCCTCCAAGATGCTGACAAGGACAAAGGAGCAAAAGGAAGGCAAGATATTTACGGGCCTGGTGAATGTGTATGAGAAGCTTCTTCGGGGCGCATTACATGTGAAGCCCCTGGTGATTGTGTTGGTATTGGTTTTGCTGGTAGGCAGTATTGCGCTGGCCTTTACCAACGGTACAGCCTTTATGGCGGATATGGATTCCACGCAGATGACCGTCAGTGTGAGGTTGGACGAGGAGGCTACTTTGCAAGACACTGCCGAGGTAACAGACCAGGTGGTAGAGGCGATTCTGTCCATTGAGGATGTAAAGAATGTGGGGGCCATGACCTCCTCCAGCACAGTATCTTTGCTGGGAGGCGGAAGCGGCAGTACAAATTCAGCCACAGTATATGTGGTGACTGAGGATGATAAGTCAGCCAGCAATGAAGAGATTGCCCGGCAGATTCTGGAGCTGACAGCGGGACTGAATGCAGAGATCAGCGTGGATACCTCCAGCATGGATATGAGTGCCTTGGGCGGAAGCGGCATTTCTATCCAGGTGAGAGGCCGTGAGTTGGATACCATTCAGCGCATTGCCAGCGAAGTTGCCGCCATTATTGAGGGTGTGGAGGGAACCGCAGAGGTCAGTAACGGTCTGGAAGAGGCGGATGAGGAACTGCGGATTGTCATCAATAAGGATGAAGCTGTTCATTATGGTCTGACCGTGGCTCAGGTGTATGCACAGATTTACACAAAGCTGGCGGCAGCAAGAAGCGCTACAGTCCTGGTGGCTGCGGACAAGGACTATAATGTGTATGTGATGGACGGAAATGACATAGAGCTGACCCGGGAACTGGTGCGGGAACTGGAGATTACAGGTACCGGCGAGGCGGGAGAGAGTGTGGAAGTCCCTCTGTCAGAAATCGCAGATTTCCAGACGACTTATGCCCTGACGTCCATCAACCGTACCGCCCAGACCAGATATTTGTCTGTGACTGCAAGAATTGCTGAGGGCTACAATATAGGTCTTGTGTCTTCGGATGTGGAGGATGCACTATCTGATTATGAGGTACCTGCAGGTTATCAGCTGGTATTCTCCGGTGAAAATGAGATGATTAATGATGCCATGGGGCAGGTGATGCTGATGATGCTTTTGGCTGTGGTATTCATGTACCTGATCATGGTGGCGCAGTTCCAGTCGCTGCTGTCTCCGTTTATTATCATGTTTACCATACCGCTGGCCTTTACCGGAGGCTTCCTGGGGCTGTTCATCAGCGGAAGCGAAGTCAGCGTCATTGCTATGATTGGTTTTGTTATGTTGGCGGGTATTATTGTTAATAACGGTATTGTGTTGATTGACTATATGAACCAGCTGCGGGAGAGCGGCATGGAGAAGCGCGAGGCTATTCTGACTGCAGGCCGCACCAGACTGCGGCCCGTGCTGATGACGGCACTGACCACAATCCTTGCTCTGTCCACCATGGTGTTCAGCCAGGATATGGGTGCTGAGATGGCAAAACCTATGGCGGTAGTTACTATCGGTGGTCTGCTGTACGGCACGCTGCTTACCCTGGTGGTGATTCCCTGTATCTATGATATTTTCATCAGGGAGCGGGGTGTCAGAAGACAGAAAAAATCAGGAAAGGGCAGGAAGCTGTTGAAGGCTGTGGTTGAAAATTCGCTGGAAATGGAGGATGAGTGATGGCTAAGATGACAGGTTTTGAGGACATTGGTCAGATTCCTCCCAAGGTGCTGAAGCTGTATGAGGCAGTAAGCCAGTTGGTGGAAGAGGGTGCAGATCCCGGAACGCTTCGGGTCTCCACCATTACTGACAGGGCTGGGATCGGCAAGGGGACGGCATATGAATATTTTGACAGCAAGGATGAAATCGTGATATATGCCGTGGTGTATCAGATGCAGACAGCTATGATGGAACTGGAGAAGGGGCTGCTGGAGCGGAAGACTTTCCAGGAGCAGATGAATTATCTTCTGGATGAGGTCACAGCCCAGGAAGGGCGGCAGAACAGCTTTTTGAAGCTGATTCACCTTCTCACTGACAATTCGGAGTTCAGCCGACAGGTGCAGGGAATTATGGCTTCCGCGGCTCATGAGAAGTACAGGCTGATACAGCTCTTTCGCAAGTTGCTGGGTGCTGCTGTGGAGCGTGGAGAGGTGAGGAAGGATCTGCCCCTGGATTATATGGTATTTTCCATGGGGGGCCGGGTTCTGGCTTACATGGTGGCAGTATCTGAAGGTGGGCTGCAGATTGAGCTTTCCCGGATGAGGGAGCTTGTGTATGATGGGATTTTGAATGAATTGTGCAATAAATAGGTGATAATTCGTTGAATTGTACGAGAATCATAAAATATATGTATATATACAAAAAAGCAAAAATTAAATGTGGACAATTTAGTTGACAAAAAGAAATCCCTTTGCTATAATGAAACACGGTGATTGTAGATGCAATCATCTGTGCTGCTGTGGCTCAGTCGGTAGAGCGTCGCATTGGTAGTGCGGAGGT
>JAFLRO010000077.1 GCA_022511425.1 Acetatifactor sp. | reverse complement strand
GCCGCGTCCAATGCTTTCAGCTTTTCTTCTCTTTCCATTATGAAATCTCCTTTTCCTCAAGGAACAAATGTTCGTATCATGTTTGTTTTAGAATAAAACATTTGTTCGGTTTTGTCAACAATAAAATAATTTTTGTTGCCGGTTTTGATTCAAAACCTTTTCTTTACAAAACTGTAGCACATTTTATGTACCAAAAAAATCCCTCAAAGGCGTCTCACCTCCGTTCACAAAAATTCATCTGAAACCTGTGGCGAAACTGCCAGAATAAAAAAGATGGCCTCCCGTAATGAAAAGAGCCTATATTTACGAAATAGCAGATATCAGATAAGGTGAGTTTATCACAAATTTACCTGTTTAGCAAGCAAAACAAAATGGACAGATAAATATTTTGATGTATAATTTTTTAATAAACTGAAAGATTTTGATTCGAAAGTTGTGTATATAGGTGAAAGAACTTATTTAGGAAGCGAGGCGGAAAGCATGGAAGACAGTCAGATTATTCAATTATACTGGAATAGAGACCAAGCTGCAATCCCGGCTACATCCCAAAAATACGGCAACTATTGCCTGTCCATTGCCCAAAATATTTTAGGGAACAGTCAAGATGCAGAGGAATGTGTCAATGACACATTTCTGAACGCATGGAATACAATACCGCCTCACCGCCCCAATATGCTGTCATCATTCCTCGGCAAAATTACAAGGAATTTATCATTTAACAGATATAAATACAACCATGCAGAGAAGCGTGGAAACGGTGAAATTCATTGTGTCCTGGACGAATTAGCTGAATGTGTTTCGGATACAGATGATGTGGAACAGGAGATTGACCGCAGAGAGCTTGTGAAGGAAATCAATATTTTTTTAGAATCCCTTCCGTCAGTGAAAAGGGACATTTTTGTTGGACGTTACTGGTATGCAGATGGCGTCCAAGCATTGGCAAAACGTTTTAAAATGACAGACAACAATGTATCAGTCCTATTAAACCGCACACGGAAGCAGCTGAAAACACATCTTTCAGAAAGGGGCTTTGAGCTATGAAAAAAGAGGAATTGTTTGAGATCCTTGGAAACATTGACGAAACACATATCGGCGCAGCGAGGACGGCAGGAAACAAGACTCGCAGGCCTGGATGGACACGGTGGGCTGTTTCAGCTGCGTGCCTGTGTCTGGCGGTTGGATTGGGAGCGCTAATGTTCTCTCATCCACAGGATACGGGGGAGGGTGGTTTTGTACAGAACAACGGTGGCAATGGTTTCTGGGGCGGCGACAATGGTTTCTGGGGCAGCGGAGACAGTGAACTCCTGCCCGTTCACCGTGAGGACTTCACACCGGGGCTGACAGATGAGGCAGTGGCCGCCTTCGCCGGAGTACCGGGGGTTTTTAAAACCTATAGGCTGCTGAACAACAGTTGGTTTTTGGCGGAGGATCTCACGGATTTCAGTCAGGTGCTGACGGAGCAGGTAATCTATGTCGTTCCCGGCTCCATGGAGGGGATCGGTGGAAGTCCGGAGGACGGAGCCTATTCCCTCTACTCATTAGACGAAAACGGGGAAGTCCAATGGGGTATGGGGAGATCCGCCCCACAGAATCCCATAAGGCAGATGGTTCCCTATGAGTTTTCCTGGTTGACGGACGAAATTATCCGCGAAGATCTGGCAGGCGTGGATTACGAGGACTATATTATCGCCGAATCCACACGTCTATATACAGTGTTTGTCTGGGCGCGCTGCGCCGATGGAGAAGACATGTTCGTGACCTATCCCGCCCGGCCGGAGTTTGTAGGACTGGAGAACCGGAGTAGGTATACGCTGGCGGAGGTACAGCAAATCTTGACCGAGTCGTGCCGGTGATTATCTGTATTTAATAAGGGACTCACTGGTCTCGACCAACGGGTCCCTTCTATTAGCAATTTATCAAACTATTACAATGCCATCAAATAAATCTGACAGGCATTCTCTTCTACCCAAAGCCTTGGAATACTCCCTATCTCAACAAAATTTGATTAGGCGCTGTATAGTAACTAAAAATCACACAGTCCAGTTCGCGCATCAATGCTTCCTTTTCCCGTGTACTTCTATCTCCCTCTCCGTTCATAAGCCAATCCGACGCATCAAAGAAGGCAGCTCTGGGACTCACAAGCCGATAAAACTCCTCGCCCAATCCGCCAAACCCGTGATGCCCCATCTGTACATAATCGGACTTCAGCGACTCTCCGTATTCACTAATAAGGTAATTTGTCAGACCTACACCTACATCAGCGCAAAACAACATGGATTCCTCTCTGCCGCTTAAGCGAAACATCATAGAACCATCGTTCATTAAATCATTTGTCAATGAATCCAGGTTTGTGTCATAAGCACTCAGCACTTCCATCTTCAATCCCAAGAGTTCAAGTTGGTCTCCGCGATGCAAATACTCCAGCCCATCAATCTCTATTGCATCAAACCTGTCCAGCATAGAAAAATCATCCCAGGGGGCCTTTTCCTCCATAAGAGCCAAATCAGCCTGTTCCACCGTATATATATGGTGAATCTTAATTTCTTGTAGATCCTCTAATATATCCAAAAAGGCTGTTATATGATCCGGGTGATAATGTGTTAATATCCAAGCTTCCACACTATTTCCGTACAGCTCAATGATTTCCCGTAATCGGGGTACCTCATAGCTAAATCCCCCATCAATGATCACCAACCCTGTTTCCGTGGTAATCACATAACACATTTCCTGTGCCTGCATGGGATCACCAAACTGGGTAATCAACCATCCATCTGCGCCAGGATTCAAGTTTGGAATGTAAGTAACCCTGTCCATCTGTCCCTGGGATTTTTGCTGCTGTTGCACCACATTATATAGATTGTTAATTTTAGCATTCAATTTCCAAATGGCACTGAAAACAGCTCCAAAAACCAAAAAGCCTATCACGCCTACAAATAAGCATTTCCATTTCCGTTTCATCATGCTGTATCCAAACCTCTGCTTTTGCTTTTTTCGCCAAATCCGATACTAGCCCCGTTACCCTTGTTCAAATTGCTGTCAAGACATAATCCAACTTTTACATCCTGTACCTGCTTGCTTTCTCTCAGATCAGCTGCTCTCTGATACTGCCCGTATACACTTCCGCAGTAATCTCAGTGCTGCCGCCACGGTTGATTCCCTTATTTGGCTGCGGTCGCCGGAGAAGTGATATTTTTTCACGGATACCTTACCCTTTACACTACAGCCGATATACACTAAGCCCACCGGCTTCTCCGGCGTTCCTCCGTCGGGTCCCGCAATGCCGGTGACGGCAAGCGCCACATCCGACTTAGTCACCCGTGCTGCCCCAACAGCCATCTCCCAGGCGGTCTGGGGACTCACAGCGCCATATTTTTTCAGGGTACTGTTCCTTACCCTCAGCAATTTATGCTTTGCCTTGTTGGAATAAGTGACGAAGCCTGCCTTGTATACATCCGACACTCCCGGTACATTAATGATCCTGCCGGAAAGCAGACCCCCGGTACAGGATTCCGCACAGGTAATAGTGAGACCACGATCCTTCAAAAGCTGTACTACAGCCGTTTCCAGAGGTATATCTTCTACATTAACAGCATTCGCTAATGCCATATAATTGACATTTTGCTCCATCTACTTCTGCTCCTTCAGCACACCTTTATTCTTCACCAGATAATCAATCAAAGAGATTATTGTCAAGGCCAAAGCAATCCACATAATCACCTGAGTCAGCACATTCAGCCAAGGCCACCAGGTCTCCACACCTGGTACATTGATCAACATCAGACATACCATCACCATCTGGAAGGTGGTTTTGAACTTACCCCAGTAGCTTGCTGCAATGACCACGCCGTTGTCGGATGCTACCAGCCTAAATCCGCTTATAATGAACTCTCTGGCTATAATAATGATTACAATCCAAGCCGGAATCCGCTTTAATTCTATCAATGCTATCATCGCAGAACATACCAACAGTTTATCCGCCAGAGGATCCATGAACTTTCCAAAATTGGTGACCATGTTGTATTTCCTGGCAATCTTGCCATCCACCAGATCCGTCAGGCTGGCAATGATAAAGACAGCAAGTGCAATCATGTTGGGAATCAGTACATTATTGCCGAACCATCCTGCTTCTCCCCCAAGCAGCAACATCACAAAAGGCACAATCAGAATCACCCGAAAAATAGTCAACTTATTAGGTAAATTCATTTTACTCATGATAAATCTCTCCTATCAGATCATATTCGTTGGAATCGGTGACCAACACTTTCACAAAGTCTCCCGTCATCAACGCTTCAGTGGTATTCAAGAACAGATAACCGTCCACATTTGGCGCATCCCGGTAAGTCCGGGTCACATATACATCCTCATCCGCCACCTTACCTTCCACCATCACTGTAAGAATCCTGCCCACCATCTCCTCCGCCTTTTCAAAGGCAATGGCCTGTTGCAGCTCCATCAGTTCATCCCGCCTCTGCTCCTTTAAGGATTCGTCGATCTGCTCCGGCAGTTCTGCAGCCACGGTATCTTCTTCCTGAGAATAGGAAAATACCCCCAGCCTGTCAAACTCCATCTCATTCACAAAACGGTACAGTTCCTCATATTCCTCCTGAGTTTCTCCGGGAAATCCGCTAATCAGCGTGGTCCGCAGACAGATATCGGGAATTCTCTCCCTCAGTTTTCCGATCCACTGGCGAAACTCCTCCTGATTGGTCCTTCTGCCCATACGCCGCAGCACTTCATTAGATGCATGTTGGATTGGAATATCCAGATAATGGCAGACCTTTGGCTCTGAGGCGATGGTTTCGATTAGTTCTTCCGTTATCTCTTCAGGATAGCAGTAAAGAATTCGGATCCAGTATATGCCGCTTATCAAAGCCAGCCTATGTAACAACTCCGGAAGGCTTTTTCTGCCATATAAATCCACCCCATACAGTGTGGTTTCCTGAGCCACCAGAATCAGCTCCCTGACACCGCTCTCCGCCAGCATCTTTGCCTGAGCTTCCAGCTTCTCGAAAGGTATACTCCTATAATCACCGCGAACCCTTGGGATAACACAGTAAGTACAGCGCTTGTTACAGCCCTCAGCAATTTTCAGGTAAGCATAATGGCCTCCCGTGGTCAGCACACGATCCTGCCAGACAGTGGGCGGTGAGTTCAAATCACGGTAGTGGGCACCACCTTCTCCTGCCAGCGCTTCCTCCACAGCCGCTGCAATCTCCTCGATAGCCATAGTACCCACCAAGGCATCCACCTCCGGGATCTCCTTTCGGATCTCCTCCTGATAGCGTTGAGTCAAGCAGCCTGTGGCAATGAGACATTTCAGCTGCCCTGCTTTCTTTAACTCCCCCAGTTCCAGCAGGGTGTTAATGCTTTCCTCCTTGGCATCCCCAATAAAGCAGCAGGTATTTACCACAGCAATGTCTGCTTCTGACTCGTCATCCGTGAAGGAATAGCCCTTCTCCCGCAGCATCCCCAGCATCATCTCTGTATCCACCAGGTTTTTGTCACAGCCCAGAGAAACAAATAGTATTTTCATACATACCTTTCCGATAACTTAAGACAGCCGGCCTCCCGCCGGCTGTCGAGTTCTCTCAGGATATTTTGTGCGACAGTCCTGCCAAAGGCGGATTCGTCACTGTGTTACTCCTCATCGTCACCAAGGATCTTTATCTTTCCCTGGTTCAGTTCCTCCACTGCCACAGAAAGAGCCTTTCTGTCCTTGCCCTCCACTAAAGCTTTCTCACCGGAGACAGTCTGGCGGGCGGAGATAATCTGGCGGGCCCTCTTGGATGTAGCCATCACGATGGAATAACGGCTGTTTATCACGGGTGCTTCACCGGGCTCCACCTCGCTGTTTACTACTTTCATTAAATCGGAATAAGACGGATGTAACATGATTATTTTGCTCCTTTCACGAAACCTTGCAGTTCCTCTCTGATTTTATTTATAAATGCTTCTCTTCTGACCGGAGCCCTGCGCGCGGCATCCACAAGTCGGTGAATCTCCTCAATACAGGTGTCCAGATCGTCATTTACCACAATATAATCATAGGCTTCAATGCCTTCTGATTCCTCCACAGCCCGGTTCAGTCTCTGAGCGATTACCTCAGGGCTCTCGGTACCTCTCTTCTCCAACCTGCGTTTCAGTTCTTCCGCGCTGGGCGGTGTCACAAAAATCAACAAGCTATCGGGAAATTTCTCTTTGATCTTCAACGCGCCCTGGATCTCAATCTCCAGAATCACGTTCTTTCCTGCTGCCATCTGTTCTTCCACGTAAGCTCTGGGAGTGCCGTAGTAATTACCACAATAGGAGGCATATTCAACAAGACCGTTCTGTCTGATCGTCTCCTCAAAGTTCTCTTTATCCGTGAAAAAATATTCCACGCCGTGACGTTCGCCCTCCCGGGGTGCCCTGGTAGTCATGGAGATTGACAGGGCATAGTTATCATATTTCTGAAGCAGCCCCTTGACCAGTGTTCCCTTTCCTGCACCGGAAAAACCGGACAATACCATAAGGATTCCCTTCTGTTCCATATTTTTCCTCACTTTTGCATATATATTCAATCAATGATATAGAAACCCTATTCCTCTTCAGCGTCTTCCGCTTCCCCGGCTTCACCCTGCATGGACTGTACCCGCCCTGCAATCGTCTCTGGCAGGAGCGCCGAAAGCACTACCTGACTGTTCTCCATGACCAGCACGGATTTTGTCTTTCTACCCTGGGTAGCGTCAATCGCCAACCCCTTCTCCTTAGCTCCCTGAACCAATCTCTTTATGGGCGCCGATTCCGGGCTGACAATGGCGATGATTTTCGAAGTATTCACGATGTTGCCAAATCCGATATGAATCAGCATACTTATATCCATACCTTTCCGCATCCGGTGATTGGAATTTCTTTCGAACCGGAACTCAGTGCGCTTATTCTATGTTCTGTATCTGCTCCCTGACTTTCTCGATCTCCGTTTTCAGCTCAATGGCACAGTTGGAAATCTCAAGATCATTTGCCTTGGACAGGATGGTGTTGGCCTCACGGTTCATCTCCTGAGCAATAAAATCCAGCTTCCGGCCAATGGACCCGCCCTCCAACAGGGTATTCTTCGTAGTCTCAATATGGCTTCGCAGTCTGACAATCTCCTCATCCACACAGACCTTATCGGCAAAAATGGTGACCTCTGTAAGCAGTCTGCTTTCGTCCACAGCCGTGTCCTGCAAAAGCTCCCGCACCTTATCTTCCAACTTCTGTCGGTATTCCTCGAGCAGCTTCGGTGAACGCTCCGAAATAAAGTCCACCAGCTTCAGCATACCGTCCAGCTTCTCTATCAAGTCATCTCTTAAATGCTCGCCCTCAGTGATCCGGGTATCCACGAACATTTTTGCCGCGCCCTGGACCGCCTTCTGAAGTTCCTTCCATAGCTCCTCCTCGTCCACACCGGCTTCTTCCATGGTAAATACCTCCGGATATTTGGACAGAGTCGAGACACGGACATCATTCTCAAGATTGAATTCCTCCGCCATCTGACGAAGATAACCCAGATATTCCTCTGCGATCTCACGGTTATAATGGACAGAGGATGTCTTTTCTGAGAGATCCTCATAAGCGATAAATACGTCCACCTTTCCCCGCGTGATGTAGTTCTTCAGCTCTCCCCGGATAGCAGACTCAAAGAAATTCAGTGTCTTCGGCATCTTGATGTTTACATCCAAATAACGGTGGTTTACCGATTTCATCTCCACCGTAAATTTTCTGCTGTTCTCGGCAATCTCACATCTGCCGAAGCCTGTCATGCTCTTTATCATCCGCACTCCCATCCTGGCAATGGAGCCACATTGCCACACTCCATTTTATTATAGAATAAGTTTGGGAAAGCGTCAAGGGCGAAGCGCAGAAATGCAGCGGCGTATAGTCTTATTATTTCCTAAACTCCTGCCCCTCTCCAATCAGTTAATTATCTGACATGAAGAAGTCTATTAGTTTATTCAGACCATCCAATGCCTGCTGATCCTCTATCGCAGGGCGTGTATTGGTATCATGACAAAATACCAATGGATGTATCTCATAACAATTCATATGATGCAGGAGCGTACATGCTGTTTCATAAGCTTTTTCCATTCTTCCGTCACCGCCGCCCACTAAAATCACCGCCCCCTTTTTGGGTTTGGCAATCGGTTCTGTTTTTCTGAAAAACCTTGCACTGAAATATGTTTGCAATCTGCTTCCTACATCCAGCAGTTTACCGGTCAGTTCCGAAAAGTAGATAGGGGACGCAATCAAAATATTGTCACATTCCTGTATGTAACTGTAAACTTCCTGCATTTCATCCTTGATCAAACATCCTTCATTAGTCCAGCAATATCTACAGTCTACACAAGGGGCTACTTCGCATTGGTACGCATTGACAAGCTTATATTCTCCATCCAAATCTGCAATCACTTTGTTGACCAGGCTCATTGTATCTCCCTGAATTCTGGGAGAGCCATTGAAAATCAGCGTTTTCATTACCAGCAGACCTCCTATACCTCAGTACCCCTCTTGGAAATTACAGCATGCTAAAACTCATGTGTCTCGGTGGTGAAGGCGATGAAACAGAAACTTTACGCCTTTATAAATACCATACCCCACTGCAATTCCCACGGTATTTAAAAGCACATCATCAATATCCGTGCTCCGCCCAATAAAAAACTGAATTGTCTCAATCAGGACCACAATACTCACCCCTGCAAGGATTGTTCTTTTGAATGAAGTAAATTTATCCCCTATTGCGGGCAGGAAAAATCCCAGAGGAAAAAACAGCAGTAGATTTGCCGCGAGATTTAAGGCAGCAACTGAGGCAATATCCTTTGCATTTACACCAATTTCTCCTGCAAATTGTTGCGCTATCGTCCTGAAAGGAATAAGGTTTATATGCCTGATACTGCCAATATTAACATGAAAATAGAATCCGGTATTGCTCGCCACGCCAAAATCAAAGCGGGGGATAATTGTCTGGGATGCCAAGCCCGCAAGATAGGCAATAAACAATATTATCAGGATTTCATGCTTTTTATCCTTTATCTTGTGGCGCTTGTGTCGGAATGCTAATCTAATAAGCCCTATGATAAAGCCGATTACGACGTACCACGACATATCGCGAATGTAATGCAGTATTAATCTCATGTATTTCTATTTCCTTCCCTACTTGTAAGAACCATATAAATTTACAGTCACAACATAAACTACTTTACAATTATTGGGGCAAGCTGGTGATAAAGGATAAAATCCTTTCTGTAGTTTCGTCAACAGACATATCACTGTTATCAATGAACAGCGGAACCTTTCCCTTGTTTTTCCGAAACCATTGATTATATTCAATCTGTGGCCGGATAGCCTCATCGGAATCAAATCCGCGTTCTTTAGGTCTAACGCGAAGACGTTGTTCAATCTTCTCGTCGGCCGGACATAGCACAATAAAGTATGTCGATTCAATATTGCTGGGAATGGTATGTTTTTCAATATAATCCTGGGGATTCAGACAGCCAACAAACACCAGATCCTTTCCGTTAGCACGGTGTGCAGCTTCTTTCAGACAGTCATCACTATACTTGTGTTCATGATCAGTTCCTGCATAATCCCACCAGTTAAACCCCACTTCATCCGTATCTATACAGACATATTGACATGAATCCAGGCGCTTTTCCAGTTCGCACTTTATCGTTGATTTGCCTGCTCCGCATGTACCGGTAATAACCACAAGTTTCATGTGTTGCTTCCTCCACAATTATGATTTACCTTTCTATCATAGCACAACATCATGCTATGTTTCCACTCATTCTTCCATATTCCCCTTGCCAACTGCCCTCTTTTCATGCCATAATACAGACGGCAAACATGAATATGCCGCGCAGCGGCGCAAGGAGGCATCCCATGGCATTCGACGGCGTTACTATAGCAAGTGTCGTATCGGAACTGAATAATAAGCTTATCGGCGGCAGGCTCTATAAGATTGCCCAGCCGGAGGAGGATGAACTGCTTCTGACAATAAAGCAGCCCACAGGCCAGTACCGGCTTCTCCTCTCCGCTAATGCCTCCCTGCCCTTAATCTACCTCACAGAGACAAACAAGCCCAGCCCTCTCACTGCCCCCAATTTCTGCATGCTGCTTCGAAAGCATCTGCAGAACGGTCGCATCACAGGGATTACACAGCCGGGTCTGGAGCGCATTGTCCATATCGGCGTGGAGCACTTGGACGAAATGGGCGATTTGTGCCACAAGACCCTGGTCATTGAAATCATGGGCAAGCACAGCAACATCATTTTCTGCAATGAGAATGACATAATCATCGACAGTATCAAACATGTCTCCGCTGCGGTCAGCTCCGTCCGGGAAGTGCTTCCCGGCAAGCCCTACTTTGTGGCACAGACCCAGGATAAGCTGGATGCCCTTACCACGGATGAGGCTGCCTTCCGCCAGTCTCTGGAAACAAAACCCCAGCCCATATACAAGGCTATCTACGGCAGCTTTACAGGCATTTCGCCCGTCCTTGCACAGGAGCTCTGCCACCGGGCGGGTGTGGACGGGGATATGCCCACAGCCGGTCTTGACGAAAATGGCTATAAACGCCTCAACAAGGCCTTTCAGGAAATGACCGCCACTATCCGGCAGGAGCATTTTGAACCAAACATTGCCTACAACGGCTCCCAACCCGTGGAGTTTGCAGCTCTTCCTCTGACCATGTACACAGAGGGTGCCGACTCCTGCAAGTCCTTCGACTCCATGTCGGCTCTGCTGGAGAGTTATTACGCAGAAAAGAACACGATCACGCGCATTCGGCAGAAGTCTGCTGATCTACGGCGTATCGTGCAGACTGCCCTTGAGCGGAACGTGAAAAAGTACGACTTACAGATGCGCCAGATCCAGGATACGGAAAAGCGTGAAACTTACCGGATATACGGGGAGCTTTTGAACACTTATGGCTATAGCTGTGCTCCCGGGGCAAAATCCCTTGAGGCAGTGAACTACTACAATAATGAGGCTGTAAAAATCCCCCTGGATCCCACTCTCACTGCCACGGAAAATGCCAAAAAATATTTCGACAAATATGGGAAAATGAAGCGTACCTACGAAGCTTTATCGGAATTGACCGAAGAAGTCAAAGCAGAGATTGACCATTTGGAATCTATCAGCGCCTCCCTTGACATTGCCCTGAAGGAAGAAGATCTGGTGGAAATCAAGGATGAGCTCACCGAGAGCGGCTACATCCGCAGAAAGGGCGGCTCCAAAAAGCAAAAAGTCACCAGCAAGCCCTTCCACTACATCAGCAGTGACGGATTCCACATGTATGTGGGAAAGAATAATTACCAGAATGATCAGCTGACCTTCCAGCTTGCCACCGGCAACGACTGGTGGTTCCACGCCAAGCACATGCCCGGTTCCCATGTGATCGTAAAGCTCGGCAATGCCCCGGAACTGCCGGACCGTACTTTTGAGGAGGCCGCACGGCTGGCAGCCTATTACTCCAAAGGCCGGGATCAGGAGAAGGTAGAGATTGACTATGTCCAGAAAAAACATGTAAAAAAGCCCGGCGGGGCAAAACCGGGCTTTGTAGTCTATTACACAAATTTCTCCATGGCAATTGACAGCAATATTGAGGGTATTCAGTTAGTGACGGAATAAAACATTAAACCTTCCCGGTCAATACCTGCTGAACCCTCACTGGCGGCATGCCGGTTTCTTCCCGCTATCCCAGCAATCTCATTTTCTTTGCCAGCCTCACCAACAAATACCCCTTGGGAAAGCTTCTCAACTCCTGCTCATTCACTCCTCTGAACAGCAAAAGCATAACAAAATATACGCATGCTCCCAGCAGGATTGCAATGACCACAGAAATTTTGGGCGACCTGGTCAACATCAACAGACCTTCATACACCGCCCAGGCAGCGGCCCCCATAAAGGCTGACGCAAGTGCAGGAACCAGGAATGTCCTGATCACTTCCTGCCGGTATCCCGACGCTCTTCTCACCGCTCTCTGATTCAGCAGACACATGACGCCGGAGTATACCGTATTCGCAATGGCAATGCTGTATAAGTCAAGATCCGTAAAGAAAAGCAGTCCTACAGCTGTCGCAGACTGCACTGCCAGCGCGATTCCCGCATTGATAATGGGCATGTTCAGCCTTCCCAAGCCCTGTAATGCCTGGCTGTTCAGTGTGGACAGCGCATAAAACACTACAGACAGCGCCAGTGCCATCAAAAGAGCTGTGGCAAGATTTTCTCCTTCCTGTGTATTGGACGGAAACAGCAGCGAGGTCACCGGTCTTGCCAGCACAAACAATCCCACAGCGCAAGGAATGGAAAGCAACATTGTTGTCTTCACCGCAAGACCTATGGTTTCCCGGGTACCTTCCTCATCCCTGGCAGCGACAAGCTGGGCTACCGAGGGAATAATGGCGGCTGCTATGGCTGACGCAAAGGCAATAGGAATATTGGAAATGGTCAGCGCCTGTGAAAATCCACTCCAGCGGGAATAAATCTCCACGGAGCTGATCCCCCTGATGGCAGGAAAACGCTTGGTATATATATCATTGTTGACAGTGCTGCTCAGATTATAGACTGCCGTACTTAAGATAAAAGGAGTCACCACCATGGTAATCATTTTCAAGATATTGCTGTAAGGTTCCACATTAGTATGCCTGTCCCGGCGGATCCGTCCATGTATAATATTCTTGTTCAACCCGTACATTCCCAGCATGAAAAGCAGCGCCACCAGTACTCCGGCGCCGGTTCCCATAGCGCTTCCGATAGCGCCGTGGGTGGCTCTGGTCACCTGACCTGCTTCGTCCGCCGGTACCTCCATAGTGCCCATCACACCCTTAATCAACAGGTATGCTGCTCCCACACTTACAACAGCGTTTGCAATCTGCTCCAGTATCTGGGACACAGAAGTCTGGGCCATGCTCTTATGAGCCTGAAAATAGCCGCGCAGCACTCCAAGGATGCCATAAACAAAAACGGTAGGTGCAAAGGTTCGCAGCACAGGAATTGCTTCACCCGACACAAAAAGGCCCGCCCCAAAAAATAAAAACAGGCCGGCTACACCGCCCACAACAAGTACATAGCCCAGTGCGCACAGAAAAATCCTGTGAGCGTTGCGATATTCTTTCACGGCCAATTTTTGAGCAATTACTTTGGAAATGGCGGAGGGTATGCTGTAAGAAGAGATAAGAAGAATAATTGTATAATAGTTATAAGCAGATGAGTAATATCCGAAACCCAGATCCCCAATGACAGCATGCATAGGGCTCCTGTACAGGAGCCCTATGATTCTGCTGATGATACCGGCCGCCGCCAGTATCCCCGCCTGCGCTATAAAATTATTTTTTCCATTGTTTTTTTCCGCCATGCCTCTAACCAATCAGCCAGTCATACATTTCCTGATACTTAGCCGCAGATACATGCCAAGAAAAGTCTGCTGCAATGGCTCTGTCAACCAGCTTGTTCCACTCGCGCTTCTTATCATAATAAATATGCTCGGCATAGCGGATTGTATTCAACATTTCGT
>JAFLRO010000076.1 GCA_022511425.1 Acetatifactor sp. | reverse complement strand
AAACGGACAACGCCAAACCATGCCAGAGCATAGAGAATAAACATCTTGTACTTTCCCTGTATCAAGGACATCGTGTAATTAAATCCGGTGTCCTCTAATTTTGCATTTTGAATACATTCGATACTCATATTACCACTTTCCTATAAGTAAGTATTAAACCTTAATGTTAGTATTGCGCTTTAATGTGCGTACTTGAATTTAATTTTGTTCATGGTAAGATTGTAGTATGAGATTAATAAAAAGTCAATCACACTGACTCAAATTATTTGGAGGAAATGAATATGAGCAAGAAAATAGTTGTAATCACCGGCAGTCCCCGTAAAAACGGAAACAGCTTTGCCATGACAGATGCCTTTATCCGGGCAGCGGAGGCAAAGGGACATACGGTGACTCGGTTTGACGCAGCAATGAAAAAGGTGGGCGGCTGCAGGGCTTGTGAAACCTGTTTTTCCACAGGAAAAGCCTGCACCTTTGACGATGATTTCAATACCATTGCTCCGGCCATCCTGGAGGCAGACGCCATTGTATTTACCATGCCGGTCTATTGGTATTCCATCCCGGCACAGATTAAGGGAGTCATTGACCGCATCTTCTCTCTGGTTGTCGGCGGCAAGGATATTGCCGGCAAGGAATGTGCGCTTATCACCTGCTGCGAGGAAGAGGATATGTCGGTAATGGATGGCGTTCGCATTCCTATGGAGCGGATGTGTGCTCTCAACAAATGGAAAATGGTTGGAGAGGTTCTGATTCCCGGCGTGCTTAATCCCGGCGAGATCGACAAGACTGATGGCTGCGAAAAGGCAGCAGCGTTGGCTGATGCTATCTGAGGGGATATATGAAAAAAATAAAATTAACATATTGTGTGATACTGACGATGATCATATCGCTTTGCCTGGTTGCTTGCGGAGAAAAGGAGGATGTAGTGGAAATGGTAGAACTTGAATCAGGAATAACCGCTATCCATGTTGATCATCATGAACGAACGGTTTATGGTGATGCTTACATTCCCGAAACGGAAAGTTTTCCGCTGGTGATTTTTAGCCACGGCTACAACGGCTATAAGGATGATTTCAAGGAATCAGCGGAATATCTGATGGACAATGGCATAGCTTCGATCACGTTCACTTTTTGCGGCAGTGGAGGACGTGATCCCAGCGGTTTCGGTACAACGAATATGACACTCTTTACTGAAAAGGAAGATTTGTCCGCGATAATCGATTATGCAAAACAGATCAAAGGCTTTAACGGCAGTCTGTATCTGCTTGGCGGAAGTCAGGGCGGTATGGTTTCCGCCATGGCAGCAGAAGAACGAGCAACGGATATAAAGGGAATGGTACTACTCTTCCCCGGTTTCTGTATCCCTGACGATTGGAGCAACACACATTACCCCATTGACCGTTATCCAACTGCCGAAAGCATACCTGAGAGCATTGATTTTTGGGGCGTAAAACTAGGTCGTAATTTTGTTCTCACAATGCGGGATCTGGATATTTACGCAAATATGGCAGACTTTCAGAATCCCGTTCTTATCATGCACGGTACAAACGATACCATCGTTCCTATCAGCTGTAGTCAGCGCGCAGCGGAAACTTACCCCAATGCAGAGTTGATTACTTATAACGGGGAAGGTCATGGCTTTACGCCTGGTACAATGCGGGATGTGGAAACAAAGCTCCTTGCATTTGTATGTGGAGAAGACAATGATATTTGAAATATTAAATCGAGATAACGCAGAAGATTATATTGCATATTTAAAGATTGCAATGAGTGAAGAACCAGATATGATGACCGCCGAAAAAATAGATGAGCAGGGAATAAAAAATAGGATACAAAATCCTTTTTTTAACAGAACTATATCTATTCTCGCAAAAGAAGATGGTAAAGTGGTTGGGCGGATAGAATATCATTTTTATGGCTGTATGCAGGATGGGTATAAGATGGCATATGTTGATTGGGTTTATGTCTTGAAATCATACAGGCATAAGGGAATTGCTCAGATGCTTTTTGCAGAATTTGAAAAAGATTGTGCACGGAAAAACATAGATCAATATTATTTAATCCGTGCGACAAATGATGGTGCAAATAGATTTTACACAAATTTTGAAGGTGTTGAGTTGAGTGAAGTTCCTATTTTGAGAAAATATTTGAAAAGATAGAGCTACAAAAATCAACCATATGATATTTAAGGAGCAACGAATATATGACCATACAAGTAAGCGTTTGAGGAACTCATATTATAATTCAAAATTAGTGTTAATCAACAGTGCGCCCCAGTGTCTTTTTAATCTCCCAGAGCAGTTCCTGGGGCACGAACAGTTTTCCGTAGCCCACGCCAAGATCCAGGCCGGGCTTGTTGGCACCGTGGAAATCGCTGCCGCCGCTGATTAGCAGGTTATATTTTGAAGCCAAGGCTCGAATCTGCCGTTCGTCAGCGGCAGAATAGGTGCTGTAGATGGCCTCAATACCCATCAGGCCGACTTCTTTCAGTTCCTTCACCAGCTTATCCAGATGCTCCTCACTCATGTGGTAGAGGATGGGATGGGCCAGTACAGGAACGCCGTCGGCTTGAAGGATTAGCTGTACGGCCTGGGCGGGAGTAATCTTTTCACGGGGAATATAGCAGGGGGCATGGTCGCCTAAAAAGCGTTCAAATGCCTCCTGCCTGCTTTTTACATAGCCTTTTTCAAACATGAACCTGGCATAATGAGCCCTGGTAACCACTGAGTCCGGATAGGCCTCAAGCAGTTCCTCGTAGGTAACGGGAATGCCATACTGTTGTAGGAGGGAACACATTTTTTTGTTGCGGTTCGTGCGGGAGTCCACAAACTCCCGAAGGCTGTTCCGAAAAATTTCGTCACGATAATTGATGAACAATCCTACCACATGGATATCTTGTCCTTGATATTCGGAGGAAAGCTCTATGCCGGGGATTACTTCAGGCACCTGCCGGGAAGGGTGATTCGCTGTGGCTCGTTCTGAAGCGCAATCATTATTTTGCATCTGCATCTCATGAGCTTTTAAGCTGGATGCTTCTACAACTCCGGAGGTAGTGAGTTCATGTTTTAGTTTTTCAGCATACTCCGCAGCTTCCGCCAGTCCGTCCACAGAATCATGATCTGTCAGGGCAAAAGCCGTCAGCCCTTTCTCCATGGCATAATCTACCAGTTCCGTAGGGGAGAGGGTGCCGTCTGAACAGGTGGAGTGTACATGCAAATCTATGGCTTTCATGGTTTCCCGTTCCCTCTTCATCAATCCTCGTCTTCTTCCTTGTTTGCAGTGAATACAGTGCGCTTTCTGGCCATCTCGTCGCTTGCCAGGTACTCGTCGTAGGTTGTGATCTTGTCGATCAAGCCGCCGCCGGGCAGAATCTCCATGATGCGGTTTGCCGTGGTCTCTACGAACTGGTGGTCATGGCAGGAGAACAGCGCAACACCTGGGAATTTGATCAGTCCATTGTTCAGGGCGGTGATGGATTCCATGTCCAGATGGTTGGTGGGCTCATCCAGAATCAGGCAGTTTGCACCGCTGATCATCATTTTGGACAGCAGGCAGCGCACCTTTTCGCCTCCGGAGAGCACCTTTACCTTTTTGATACCGTCCTCGCCGGCAAAGAGCATACGGCCCAGGAATCCCCGCACGTAGGTCACATCCTTCACGGGAGAGTAACCTGTCAGCCAGTCTGTGATGGTCAGGTCGTTGTCGAACTCTGCAGTATTGTCCTTGGGGAAATATGCCTGAGAGGTGGTGACGCCCCATTTGTAGGTTCCCTCATCGGGCTCCATTTCACCCATGAGTATCTGGAACAGGGTGGTCTTTGCCAGTTCCTGGCTGCCAACAAAAGCAATCTTGTCGTCGTGACCAACCACAAAAGAAATATCATCCAGCACCTTCTCACCGTTTATGGTCTTGGACAGATGCTCCACGGTCAGCACCTCGTTTCCAATCTCCCGGTCAGGCCTAAAGTCAATATAAGGATATTTTCTGCTGGAGGGTTTAATCTCGTCCAGCTCGATTTTTTCCAGAGCTCGCTTCCTGGAGGTAGCTTGTTTGGATTTGGAGGCATTTGCGGAGAAGCGGGAGATGAATTCCTGCAGCTCCTTGATTTTTTCCTCCTTCTTCTTGTTTGCTTCCTTCATCTGCTTGATCAACAGCTGGCTGGACTCGTACCAGAAGTCGTAGTTTCCTGCATAGAGTTGAATTTTGCCGTAGTCGATATCAGCGGTGTGAGTGCAGACCTTATTCAGGAAATAACGATCGTGGGACACCACGATCACGGTATTTTCAAAGTCGATGAGGAATTCTTCCAGCCAGGCGATGGCATCCAGATCCAAATGGTTGGTGGGCTCATCCAGCAGCAGAATATCCGGGTTGCCGAACAGTGCCTTAGCCAGCAATACCTTCACCTTAAGGCTGCCGTCCAAATCCCGCATGGTGGAATAGTGGAATTCCGTACCGATTCCCAGGCCATTCAAAAGTGTGGCTGCATTGGACTCAGCCTCCCAGCCGTCCATCTCCGCAAACTCAGCCTCCAGCTCACTGGCGCGGATGCCGTCCTCGTCGGAGAAGTCCTCCTTGGCATAGATGGCGTCCTTTTCCTTCATGATCTGGTACAGCCGCTCGTTTCCCATAATGACTGTATCCATGACGACATAGTCGTCGTACTTAAAATGATCCTGTTCCAACACGGAAAGGCGCTGGCCGGGGGTGATGGCAATATCTCCCTTGGTGGTCTCCAGATTGCCGGAAAGAATCTTTAAGAAAGTGGATTTACCGGCACCGTTTGCGCCGATCAGACCGTAGCAGTTGCCTTCAGTAAATTTGATGTTGACGTCTTCAAACAGGGCTTTCTTGCCCACGCGATAGGTTACATTATTTGCGCTTATCATAATATAAATCTCCTCTCAGATCTTTTGCGTAGTCAATTTGATACTACCCATGTTTTGTTCCTTCTCATTTTACAACCATTCTCCATTTTACATGAAATTATGGAAAATGCAAGCAAAAAAGCCTATTTTTAGATGTTTCAAGCATAGATGGTTACTTTTCATACATCAACCATGTAAGTGACGCCCAGCCTTGCCAATATCCTTCCCAGCAATGTTCTTTATTGCTTGCGACACGCTTCCGCTCGGGTCAGCACGTAGCCGGCTCCAAGCCCTGCAAAGCAGTGCTGGCTCGAAAGTACCTCGCCAAGTGCCGACGTGCTTCTACGGTCACAAGCGATAAAGAACATCACAAGCAATAAAGGACATTGCCGGAAGGATATTGTCAGGACTGGTCTGAATTGAGCAGTATAAAAAGTAACCATAAATACAGTTTTATATTTTTTTTAAAGTATGGTTGCTTAATCATATGGAATTCTGTTAAACTGGAAGTATGCAGGAAAGGAATGTACAACATATGAGAATTTCTTCTTCCGATCCAGTATGATCAAACACAGAGAGGGTAACTTATGGAGACAAAATTGAACTACAAACGTACTTTTTTCATCGGTCTTGCTTTCTTGAGTATTTCAGCATTCTGGCAGATGTATGACAACATCATCCCGTTGATCTTACAGAATACCTTTCATCTTGGGGAGACGGTAACAGGCGCGTTGATGGCTATGGACAATGTGTTGGCGCTGTTTCTTCTGCCGATATTTGGATCTCTGTCAGATCGGGTAAACACACCTCTTGGCAAGCGGACACCTTTTATCTTATGCGGGACTGTGCTTGCGGTGGTATTTATGCTGCTACTTCCCTTTGCTGACAGCAAGGTGAACCTGGTACTGTTTCTGATTGCATTGTTTGCCACCCTGGTATCTCTGGGAATATATCGCTCCCCTGCGGTAGCGTTGATGCCGGATCTGACGCCCAACAGGCTTCGGAGCAAGGCAAATGCGGTGATCAATCTGATGGGAGCCGTTGGCGGCGTGTATTCCCTGATTATGATTCGATTCCTGGTAGGCCCCGGTGAAAGACCCAGTTATGCACCTTTGTTCATCAGTGTTGCTGCTTTGATGGCAGTGGCTGTGGGGGTATTACTGATAACGATCCGAGAGAACAAGCTGCGAAAGGAGCTGGAAGAAGCAGAAAAGAAAGAAGGAACAGAAAAGGCAGGAGGAACGGAAAAAGCAGAAGGTACAGAAAAAGCTGCGCCGGAGATTACCGGAACAACGGAAGAAAATAAAGAAAACCCTGATGGGAAGCGGCCGGCAGCAACCATACTGCCCAAAGAAGTGAAGCGCAGTATGTACTTTATGCTCTTTTCTATCTTTCTGTGGTATGCGGCATACAACGCAGTGACTACTGCATTTTCAAGATACACCAGAGTGGTCTGGGGCATGGAGGGCGGAAGTTTTGCCAACTGTTTGATGGTAGCCACCGTTGCTGCAATTATCAGCTATATCCCTATTGGTCATATTTCCTCCCGGTTCGGCCGGAAGAAAACAATTATCGGCGGCATACTTCTGATGTCGGTCTGCTATCTGGCAGCAGTGTTCGTAAATGCATATCATCCGGTCATCAATGTGGCATTTGCTCTGATCGGTGTGGGCTGGGCAGCCATCAATGTGAACTCTTACCCCATGATCGTAGCCATGAGCCAGGGCGGGGATATTGGTAAGTTTACGGGTACATACTATACCTTCTCCATGGCGGCACAGATCGTTACGCCGGTGCTTTCTGGTTTCCTGCTTGAGAATGTGTCCTATAGGACATTGTTTCCATATGCAGTATTTTTCTCCCTGCTGGCATTCCTTACTATGACACAGGTGCGCCATGGTGATGTGAAGCCCCAGAAGAAGGAGAGTCTATTGGAGAATTTTGATGTGGAGGACTAAGGAATGAAATTACTGATGATAGGATTGATTGGCCTGATCTGCGTACTGGTGTTGGCATTCCTGTACCTGTTAATGATCATGCCAAGGATGGTGGGGCGCCCGGACGCGGCTCCTTTTCGGAGGTGGCTGTATGCTCACAGGGGACTCCACGATAACGAATCCGATGCGCCCGAGAACTCTATGCGCGCTTTTCAGAAGGCGGTGGAGGCAGGTTTTGGCATAGAGATGGATGTGCAGATGACAAAGGACGGCATTCCGGTAGTGTTTCACGACTACACCCTAAAGCGTATCTGTAGCGCAGAGGGAAAGGTATACCAGTACACCTATGAAGAACTGCAGCAGATGTCTCTTTGCAATACTGACCAGAAGATACCCAGGTTTGAGGATGTATTGAAACTGGTGGACGGCAGAGTACCTCTGATCGTGGAACTGAAAATCGAAGCCACGGACACATCTGTCTGTCTGGCGGCTGATAAGCTGCTCTCAGAATATAAGGGAATGTACTGTATTGAGTCATTCAATCCACTGGGGGTACTTTGGTACCGGCGCAATCGGAAGCAGGTAGTGAGAGGACAATTGGCAGATGCTTTTTATCAGGAGGGAGAGTACTGGGGACCTCTGTATTTTCTGCTACAGAATTTACTGTTCAACTGGCTGGGAAAACCGGACTTTATTGCCTTCAACCATAAATATCCAAGAATGCTTTCCAGAAGCATTTGCCGGGGGCTTTATCGCAGCACGGCAGCTGCCTGGACGATCAAGAGCCAGGCGGAGCTGGATGAGGCAGTGAAACATTTTGATATCTATATTTTTGACAGCTTTCTGCCAAAAAAACAGAGTGGCATGTGATCACAGAATCTGTTTTCTTGTGCAAACTGTACTTTACTTATGGATGGAAACTGGTAAAATAAACGAAATTTGGTTAAAGTCAATAAATTCTCAATATTGGACTTGCCATTTTTTGGTTAAGTTGTTACAATATGCATATACTGAACGAAGATGTTCGGCTTTTTTTGTTGTATAACAGTTGGGCATCTTCCAGGTGTTTCAAATTATATTATGGAGGGAGAAACATAGGGTATGAAGAAATGGGTGTACTTGTTTACGGAAGGCAACGCAAATATGCGCGAACTTCTGGGCGGTAAAGGCGCAAATCTGGCAGAGATGACTGCTTTGGGATTGCCTGTTCCGCAGGGCTTCACCATTACAACAGAGGCCTGCACACAGTATTATGAGGACGGCAGACAGATCAACGACGAGATCCAGAGTCAGATCAACGAGTATATCAGCAAGATGGAGGAGATTACCGGCAAGAAATTCGGCGACACCAAAAACCCCTTATTGGTTTCTGTTCGTTCCGGCGCAAGGGCATCCATGCCCGGTATGATGGATACAATCCTGAACCTTGGCCTGAATGAGACTGTGGTAAACACCATTGCAGCCCAGACCGGTAACGAGAGATGGGCTTGGGACTGCTACAGAAGATTTATTCAGATGTACTCCGATGTAGTAATGGAGGTCGGAAAGAAATATTTTGAGGAACTGATCGATAAGATGAAAGCGGCAAGAGGTGTGACACAGGACGTGGATCTGACCGCCGCAGACTTAAAAGAGCTGGCTGATCAGTTTAAAGCTGAGTATAAGGCAAAGATCGGTGCTGATTTCCCTGATGATCCCAAGGAGCAGCTGATGGGTGCCATCAAGGCTGTGTTCCGTTCTTGGGACAACCCTCGTGCAAATGTGTACCGCCGTGACAACGACATCCCTTATTCCTGGGGTACCGCTGTCAATGTTCAGATGATGGCATTCGGTAACTGGTCCGACGAGTCCGGCACCGGTGTTGCATTTACCAGAGACCCCGCCACCGGCGAGAAGAAGCTGATGGGTGAATTCCTGATGAACGCTCAGGGCGAGGACGTTGTGGCCGGTGTCCGCACACCTATGCCTATCGCAAAGATGGCGGAGATCATGCCCGAGGTATTCGAGCAGTTCAATAAAGTGTGTTCAACTCTGGAGAATCACTACAGAGACATGCAGGACATGGAGTTTACCATTGAAGATAGAAAGCTTTACATGCTGCAGACCAGGAACGGTAAGAGAACCGCTCAGGCTGCACTGAAAATTGCCTGCGATTTGGTGGATGAGGGTATGAGGACGGAAGAAGAGGCAGTTGCCATGATTGATCCTCGTAACTTAGATACCCTGCTGCATCCTCAGTTTGACGCCGCTGCTCTGAAGGCAGCAAAACCTTTGGGCAAGGGTCTTGGTGCCTCTCCCGGTGCTGCCTGCGGTAAGATCGTTTTCTCCGCTGAGGACGCTGAAAAGTGGGCTGCAAGAGGAGAGAAGGTGGTTCTGGTTCGTCTGGAGACTTCTCCCGAAGATATCACCGGTATGAAGGTGGCTCAGGGTATTCTGACAGTCCGCGGCGGTATGACATCCCATGCTGCAGTGGTTGCCCGCGGAATGGGCACCTGTTGCGTATCCGGCTGCGGCGATATCGCCATGGATGAGGCAAATAAGAAGTTTACTCTGGCAGGGCGTGAGTTCCACGAGGGAGATTTCATCTCCATTGACGGTACTACAGGCAATATTTACGGCGAGCAGATTCCTACGGTGGATGCAACCATTGCTGGCGAGTTTGGAAGGATTATGGACTGGGCGGACAAGTATAGGAAATTGAAAGTTCGCACCAATGCGGATACCCCTGCAGATGCAAAGAAGGCTCGCGAGCTGGGTGCAGAAGGCATCGGCCTCTGCCGTACAGAGCACATGTTCTTTGAAGAGGACAGAATTGCAGCTTTCCGCGAGATGATCTGCTCCGATACTGTGGAAGAGAGAGAAGCTGCCCTGGAGAAGATCCTGCCTTATCAGCAGAGCGACTTTGAGGCGCTGTATGAGGCTCTGGAGGGTAATCCTGTTACCATCCGTTTCCTGGATCCCCCTCTGCACGAGTTTGTTCCCACCGAGGAGGCTGACATCGAGAAGCTGGCTAAGGCACAGGGCAAGCCTGTTGACACCATCAAGACCATCATTGCGGGTCTCCATGAGTTCAACCCCATGATGGGTCACAGAGGCTGCCGTCTGGCTGTCACCTATCCTGAGATCGCAAGGATGCAGACCAAAGCAGTGATTCGTGCGGCTATCAAGGTCCAGAAGGCTCATCCCGACTGGAAGGTGAAACCTGAGATTATGATTCCTCTTGTATGTGAGGTCAAGGAACTTAAATTTGTCAAGAAGGCAGTCACAGAGACCGCTGATGCTGAGATAGCGGCAGCAGGTGTGAAGCTGGAGTATGAAGTGGGCACCATGATCGAGATTCCCAGAGCAGCTATCACCGCTGATGAGATTGCGACAGAGGCTGATTTCTTCTGCTTCGGTACCAATGACCTCACACAGATGACCTTTGGTTTCTCACGTGACGATGCAGGAAAGTATCTGAATGGCTACTATGATGCAAAAATCCTTGAGAACGATCCTTTTGCAAAGCTGGATCAGACCGGCGTGGGCAAGCTGATGGAGACCGCCATCAAGCTGGGCAAACCCGTAAATCCCAAGCTGCACGTTGGCATCTGCGGCGAGCACGGCGGAGATCCCGCATCCGTGGAGTTCTGCCATAAGATCGGACTTGATTATGTGTCCTGCTCACCGTTCAGAGTACCGATAGCACGGCTGGCGGCTGCACAGGCGGCAATAAATAATAAATAACTTTCGCGTTGGCAATAAACCATGCGAGGATAGACGAAAACGGCCATCGGGAGCTTGCTCGCGGATGGCCGTTTTTGGTATAGGTCTATATTTAAGTATAGAGATATTCTGCGCACAAGTGCATTTTAAGGGTGGAATGGATAAATGAACCGTATTACAACGACAGAAATGGCAACCCCATATAAATACAAAGAAAACTACTGGGTTATAGATGGGATTTCCCTGCCGGAATATTTAGATACTTGGGCAAGCGGGGCAGTTGACGATGACTTGAAATCAATGCAGCCATTTTTAGGATTATGTCCGGCATGGAGCAAACGGCTTAATTGGAAAGGTGATATCCGATTTGTGTGGAAGCTGATTGAAATGGATTCCGTAGTGTTACCGTTACTTCTATGTCCGGATGACTTAGACTTGGATTGTATTGTAATTGTGGCAGAGGTCGAGAAAACTAAAGATTATGTCTACTGGAATAGAGTAGGCTATGTTTCGCACGCCAATGAGGATTTCGAAGAGGAAAAAAGAAATGGAATATTGAATCTTTGTGCATATTCGGATGAAGATTGGGAGAAGTATGGTGATAATATTGCTCTGGAGGATGTCAATAGTTATGCGTGGAAAGAATGGATTGGTAAAAACTGGGAGGAAGAGCTATATAGAAGGCGTATGAATTATACATTACCGTATTATCAGACGGAAGGCAATATTTGTTGGATAAAAGAAGTGGGCTGGGTGTTTGAACGTGCCGAGTATGATCAGATGGTAAAAGCATTTTGGAGGATGGAGGTACGAAAGCAATTAGAGAATTTTTCAGAAGACGAAGTGATCGATAAGGAAAAATGCGCATATATGATAGCGGATTTAACATTGGATGGAAAGAAAATTCTGGAACAGCATCAGAAAGTCTATGGAGAGATTCTGTTGCATTTATTGGCAGGAGATTTGATTTCAGAGCCTTTAATTGAGTTGTTGAAACACCATGCAGATAGCGTTGATGATATAGACATGTATTGCAAAGCGATTGAAGTGATGTGGAGAAATGGGGATGATGAAGTAGTAAATGTAGTTGATGTGACCATTTTGGAAAGATTATCAGATGAAGAGTGTATATGGCAACGATTTGGTACGTTTATATCAGACAAATTCAAGGAATATATTAATAAAGAGGTTTTGGTATATAATTTGATGATGGGTGGTGTAAAAATGTTAGTATAGAATGTACGGTTATTAAGGCAAGTTGCAAGCTTTGTCAAACTAATATAAATATAGAGACAAGGGGCGTTACATGACCGAGAGAATAACATGGAAAGAGATACAGGAAAAGTACCCAGATCGGTAGTGCGGACTGATTGATGTAAATCCGTGACCTTAGAGGTAATAAATATGTGAGTTTCGGATATCATGCGGCTTTCAAGCGATTATTTGTTTTTAAAGGTCAGGATATACATTTGATAAAAAAGGAGTCTGCTGGGGATGGCAGGCTTTTTTTGTTGCAAACCACAAAATGTAGGAAAATTATTGACAGCTCACGCAAAATATGGTACTTGTTGATAAAGGAGGTTGACGAATAAAGTAACAAAAGAAAAGCAAAAAGCCAAAACTGGAAGTGAAAAGATTAGTGCATAAGAAATAATGGCAAGTTTATATGCCAGTTTACATAAATGCCGAAATGAATTTTATGCAAAAATTACCGAAGCCACTCCAGTGATGATACGAATAAGATAAGACATGCAAGAAACTCAGGATGTAGGATAAAAAGTTGTCGATAAATCATCACATAATTATTATATCTAATGGAGGGCTGAATAATGACGAAACCAAATGTATTTATATCTTATAATTGGGGAAGCGAAAAGGTTGCAAATGATATAGAGAATCGTCTGACCCCTTTTGCAGATGTTTGTAGGGACAAAAGTTCCCTTTTACATTGGCAAATTATTACTGAGTTTATGAAGACAATAAGAAAAAGTGACTTAGCTGTTCTTATTGTTTCTGATTTGTACCTCAAATCGGTGACTTGCCTATATGAAATCATGCAATTACTTAAAGAAGATAATTGGGCTGATCATACTATGTTTGTGGTTGAGGAGGATGCTGTTGGAATTTACAAAACGATTAATCAACTGAACTATGTTCAATATTGGCAGGAAGAATATGACAATCTGGATGCCGCACTAAAAAAATATGATTGTGCTGCTACTACTAAACAGGCGGAGGAATTAAGAAAGATTGATTTAATAAAACTCCACATCTGCGAATTTTTACAAGTGGTTGCTGACAGGAAGAATCCTGAGGTTGATCTTGCAATTGAAGAAATTGAAAGGCGGGTAAGAGAGGAGTATAAGCAACTTAATATGGAAAATGAAAAAGATATGAATGATGAGGATGATTTTCATAATCCATTATTTAATCAGCAGCCTATTTTTGACATTAAGATCCTAGCAGTAAATAAGCAAATTCCTGGAGTTGTAGATGTGTTTGACTTGTGGGGAACGGCGAAATTGCCCGAACATAGAAATTTGCAATTATCTTTTGAACTTGCGAATGATGTGGTAGTTCGGAATGCAATATTGTTTGGAAAGCATATTGATACATTGATCGAACCCCATAAAAAATATAAGTTGATAATTGCCTTTGAGGATTCGCCGGATGCAAAAAGAGCGGCCAAATACGTTACCATGATAAAGCATGAGGACTATAGTGAGCAGGGAGGCTATCCAGAGGAGTTTAAGGTAGTATACGAGGATAGATATGGATATGAGCAGAATCAGACGTTTGAACTTTGTAATAAAGGGGAAATAAAATACTATGGCATTAAAAGTGAATTTTAACTTGAATATTAGGGGGTAAAATTGATGACTAGGGGGTAAATTTTTTTACCCCGGGGGTAATTAGTCCACTCCCCTACCTTGCGGCACAGGCAGCTATTGCGAACAAGCAATATATTGAAAAACTACTAGGAAAAATGATTACTCCCATGGATGCAATTTCCTTGGGAGTTTTCTTGCTTTTGGGAAAAAGGGAGGATGCTGCAGATGAAAATTATTCTTTCGCGTAAGGGCTTTGACTCGAC
>JAFLRO010000075.1 GCA_022511425.1 Acetatifactor sp. | reverse complement strand
ACTCTGTGCTCTTCCTGTCCTTTTCTTCCGTTCGGTTTGTATAATGACACAAAAGTGAAATTCCATTCAACACATCAAAACCTGCAATATCGCGAAGTCCAACATGGTTTACATCATCTAACACGCACGACTCCAAACTTTCTCCGAAAATAATCGCGCCCGCGCTTCCACCAAATATAATACCATCTTGCTCTATATAATGTTTGATCTGGTCGAAAGCTCCACTTACTTTCAACTCATAAAGCAACTTGAATGTGTTGCCGCCACCAATAAAAATCGCGGAGTAATTCTTTAATTCTTTCCTTGTAATTTCCTCTGCCGAAGTCACCATCTCAATACTGGGAATATTGACCTCACGCATCTCGCCTTTTATCCATTCGTAACAACTCGGATATAATTCTGACTTCATGGCAAGAGGAACATAAAGCAGAGGTTTTGTATGGTCGATCACATCGTTAAATCTTCGGGTTGCTTCAACGGTTTGTTCCCCAGAACCTCCGCCACACAAGAATATCATCATAATTGAATCTACCTCCCAATTCCGATTCTTACTAACAAAACGCATGTAAAAAGGAATTATTTATACTATACTCTATTTCCCGACATTTTCAACATAAAAAAACTTATATCCTTTGTCTGAAGTCCCTATAAGAAGATGAGCAAAGTTAATAGAAAAACCACAATTTAAATTGATTTTTCTTGAAAAATGAATATAATATAAATGAGCAAAGAGATTTGCTTGATTTCAGTGCGTTGCTGCTTTGAGTGCAAACCTTTAATTTAAGTGCTTCACTACTTTGAGTGTGAACCTTTAATTTAAGTGCTTCGCAGCTTAAAATGCGCAGCATAATTTTCAGGGAGATAAGCATCTTATCTCCCTGCTTTATTTTATGAGGAGGGTACATATGAATAACGAAAGCATCATACAACACAACAAGAACTACTGGAACGAGAAAGCTGATTTATGGTTTGGAACCACGGCGCTTCCAGAATACGGAGTGAGCTTTGTGACGGAAGATGACTTACATCTATTCGGTGATGTCTCTGGCAGGAAAATGCTTGAGATTTGCTGCGGGAGCGGTCATTCTTTAAAATATCATGCGGACAGAAATGCAGGAGAATTATGGGGAGTGGATCTGTCCCAGGAGCAGCTCGAACATGCAAAAGCATATTTAGGACAGCACGGGTATACGGCGAAATTCATATGCGGTCCAATGGAAACTGACCTTGATATTCCCCAAAATTATTTTGACTATGTTTATTCCATATATGGGATTGGATGGACAACTGACCTTCAGGGAACATTTGACAGAATAGCCTCTTACCTAAAAAAAGACGGCATTTTTATCTTTAGCTGGAATCACACTCTGAATTATTGCGTGGCAAGATCTGACGATATGGGCAGCCATATCCTGGAAGATAACAAGCTTATTTTCAGCAGGAGCTATTTTGACGAATCCTATTTCAGGATGCCTGTTCACGGTACTGAAATCATTCTTTGTAACCGGAAGATATCAACTTATGTGAATGCCTTAGCCAAAGCGGGTTTTGTGATTGAGCAAATGATAGAACAAAATGACCTGGCAACAATGAATTCTCAGGAAGATCAGAGTCCAAAGGCAAAGAAGGCAAGCATGCTCCCTCTTTCTGTATGTTTTAAAGCAAGGAAATTATAAGAGAATAATAATCCCTATTAATATACCTAATATGCATATAGGAAAGGCAAAGAGAGCGAATACTATGAGTTTATTACAAAATATCAAGGATTATATCCCTGTAAATGCACAGGAAGAACGTGATAAAGAAGCTATGCTTCAATTTATGCTGAAGAATCCGAATTATCTGGACCGTGAAAATCAGACTGCACACTTTACGACTTCCATATGGACCGTAAATCAGGAACGTACGAAAACCCTAATGGTGTATCATAACATTTATGATTCCTGGTCATGGATAGGGGGGCATGCAGACGGAATTGAAGATCTGTGCTCAGTGGCAATGCGGGAATTGCAGGAGGAAACAGGGGTCAGAAATGCTGTCTTAGTGGACAGAAATATTTACAGCCTGGAAATATTGACCGTTGACGGACACGTCAAAAAAGGAATCTATGTACCCAGCCATTTGCACTTAAATGTTACTTATCTGGCCGAGGCAGACGAAAAAGAAGCGTTGACCGTAAACATAGAAGAAAACCAGGCCGTAAAATGGTGGTCATTCGAAGAAGCTCTAAGAATATCAAAAGAACCTTGGATGGTAGAGCATGTATATCGAAAGCTGATCGAAAAAAGCCGATGACAAGATTACATATTATGCATTGTGACAAAAGTATCTTCCCGGCAAAGCAAATTCTGTTTATTACTGCAACTCTTTTCCATCTGTTTTTTTACAATAGTGACATTACTATCCAATTTGCATTTTCTCCAATAAAATCTAAGAATACACAAAACTCTCAACAGTGTTGAGAGTTTTGCTATTTTGGAAATTCTTTCAATTAATGTTTTTCTTTACTTCGCCAGCATCATCATAATCTCGTTGCTTCTGGCGATGAACTTAGTCATGGCCTCAGGTGCCAGGGGCGCATGTTGAATCTTGGCCAAGTCGTAGAGCTGCTCGCAGATCATCTCCACGTTTTCGCCTTCCTGATGCTCGGTGACATACTGCACCAGAGGATGGTTGGCGTTCAGGATCAGGGTCTCGCCCTCGCCGCCAAAGGCGCCCATATCCATACCGGGCATGGAGTACATCTTCATCATATCCTGCATGCGCCTGGTTTCCTCGGACAGGGTAAGCACGGAGGAAATCTTCTTATTCTTCAGCTTCTCCACCTTGATGGTGACCTTGTCGTTCTTGAGAGCCTTCTTCATGATCTTGCTGATTGCCTCTGCCTGCTCCTCGAATTCCTTCTCAGCCTTCTTGGAAGTCTTGGACTTCAGTGCATCCGTCACATCGGCATCAATACGCTGGAACCGAATACCCTCGTTCTTGGACTCCAGCTGGGAAATAAAGGGCTGGTCGATATTGTGGGTCAGAATAACCGCATCCATTTTGGCAGCCTTGAACATATTGATATACTGGCTCTGCTGCTGCTCGTCGGTGACGTAGTAGATGGTCTTTTCCTTCTTCTCCCCTTCGGCAGCATCCTCTGCATCCTCAGCGTTGGCAGCAACCTCAGCTTCGTCCGTAACGATCTCAGCCTCTACCTTATTGCCGTCCTCGTCCACAGCCGACCCTGCTGCCTTGCTTTCCTCATTCTCCTCGCCTTCATCATCCTGGGGCTTGATCTCCAGGCACTCGGGCAGGGTCAGGTACTTGCCATCAAGATTCTTGAACAGGATATAGTTGTTCATCCTCTCACAGAACTTATCGTCCTTCAGGCAGCCGAACTTGATGAAGGGGCTGATATCATCCCAATACTTGTCGTACTCTTCCTTCTCCGTCTTGCACATGCCGGAAAGCTTGTCCGCCACTTTCTTGGTAATGTGCTCGGAAATCTTCTTCACAAAGCCATCATTCTGCAATGCGCTCCTGGACACGTTCAGAGGCAGATCCGGGCAGTCGATCACGCCCTTTAAGAGCATCAAGAACTCCGGAATCACTTCCTTGATGTTGTCTGCGATAAACACCTGATTGTTGTACAGTTTGATGGTTCCCTCGATGGACTCGTACTCCATATTGATCTTAGGGAAGTACAGGATACCCTTTAAGTTGAAAGGATAATCCATATTCAAATGGATCCAGAACAGTGGCTCCTTATAGTCCTGAAACACCTTTCTATAGAATTCCAGGTACTCCTCCTTGGTGCAATTGTTGGGGTGCTTAGTCCACAGGGGCTCTGTCTCGTTCAAAAGCTCCGGGCGCTTCCTAATCTTCAGCTTCTTAGGCTCAGGCTTCTTCTCGCTGTCCTCTGCGCCATCTCCTGAAGCATCCGCCTTCTCCTCCGGCAGGATCTCCTCCAGGACAACATCATCATCCCGCTTTTCATCCTCTTTAATAGTCTGAGTCTCTTGGCTGTTTGCTTTTGACAGATATATCTCTGTAGGCATAAATGAGCAGTACTTTTTTATGACCTCTCTTGCCTTATATTCGTTGCAGAACTCCAGACAATCCTCATTTAAAAACAGGGTAATGGTGGTGCCTACTTCCGCTTTATCTCCCTCTTCCATGGAGAATTCCGTACCACCGTCACACTCCCAGTGTACCGGTTTTGCGTCCTGTTTATAGGACAGGCTGTCGATATGCACCTCGTCAGCCACCATAAATGCTGAATAAAATCCCAAGCCAAAATGTCCAATGATTTGGTCTGCATTGCTCTTGTCTTTATACTTCTCAATGAAATCTGTTGCACCGGAGAAAGCAATCTGATTAATATACTCTTCCACCTCTTCAGCGGTCATACCAAGACCGTTGTCCGTGAATGTAATGGTCTTATCCTCCGGGCTTACCTCCACGCTGACTCTCGCCTTAAATCCGTCGGGCAGCGCATACTCTCCCATCATGTCCAGCTTTTTCAGCTTTGTCACGGCATCGCAGCCGTTGGAGATCAACTCTCTGTAAAAGATATCGTGGTCAGAATAGAGCCACTTCTTGATGATAGGAAAAATGTTTTCGCTATTAATTGATAAATTACCTGTTTTTGCAGCCATTGCTGTCACTCCTTTTTTACTTTGTTTTCTTCTGATTTCCTGTTATTACACATGGCATGATTACATGCTGACGCTGTTTTGATATTGTTGCATACAATAAAATTACATGTCAACGTTGTTCTGTTGTTGCATATGGCATAATTTTACGCCGATGCTGTTTCGGCTTTGCCAGGAATCACATCCAACTGATACTAAGTTTATCTCCCCTTAAAATAAAAGTCAACAAGAAATTAGCACTCATTTTAACTGAGTGCTAATAACATTCTACGAACCTAGTATTTTCAATACTTAGAGGTTTTCTAAAATTTTTGTAAACTGCTTTTATGATAGCCGTTCATCAGCCTGTCAGGGAAAATATTTCTCATATATATCGAAGAAATCGGAAGTAATTACATTTTCGTCGCTAAGAAGAGTCACCTGCTGCCAGAGTTCCTCATTGAGGCTTCGATTCAACCCTTCCACAAAAGCGTCATATTCCTGTCCAAATACCTCCCGCCTGCGCTCCTCTACGATCTCCAGTTTGTTGGCATCCGTCTGTTCCCTATCAAAGGTATTGATGCACTTGATGATATGATACCCACTCTCGGTCTCCACCACCTGGCTGATCTCATCCGTTTCCAAAGCAAAGGCCGCCTCCTCAAAGGGTGCATCCATCTCCCCCTTGCCAAAAGAATAAGTCACCGTGATATCATCGCTGTAACGAGCTGCCAAGTCCAAAAAGTTCTGCTCTCCCGACACAGCCTGCTCCCGGATGTCACATGCCCTCTCATAGACATGCTTTTTCAACTCATCTGTGTACACCACCCGTGTACCTGTGCCATCATAGGTATAGGTGCGCAGTAAAATATGCTGTACTGTGATGGTCCTGGCTTCATCGTCGCTGATCTCCGGGTTGATGTCCTGAATAATGTACTGATAAACCTTGTCCGCCAGAGCATACTCCCTGTACAGCTGACTGACAGTGTCAAGATCAACTCCCAAAAGCTCTACCTCCGTGTCATTCAGCGACTGGAAATACGCTAAAGCCGCCTGCTCCACCTGAGCCTGCTCCGCCTCTGTCAGTTCAACACCTTTTTCCCCTGCCAGCAGGTACATTGCTTTGATCTGTGCAATCTTTGCCAGAACCATACCTTTCACATTTTCTTCCAAAGTGACTCCATCCAAAGATACGCTCCAGACATCCGGCCCGTATATGTCCTCATATTGGTTCTGAGTGTTGGTCAAATAAATCATAAGTTCCGGCAGAGTGCAGCCGGTGCTGCCGATCCGGAACACCTCATTTTCTCCAAAGCCTGTAGTAAACACCACCCTGGCGCTGCTGCATGCGCTCAGCATTGTCACAGCCAGCGCAAGTACCGCCACCAGCAAGCGAGCACGTTTTAAAACACAGTGGTGTTTGACATCAGGGCGATAAAACATATTGTGTGCCATAATCATAGCTCCCAAAAAATTAATCAACCTATTGTTTCCTTACCTGCCGGCAAAATACTATCTCCCCAACATTTCGGTATCCTCTACTCGGAATCCGCTTCCCATAATATTTCTTCACCTACCGACGGGAATCAGTCTCCATATTATCCATTCGCTTACCGACAGGAATCGATCTCCATAATATCTCCACTCTTTTATTATATAAAACATCACAGCCCTTTATCAATCATTATTTTACTGCCATCCTTATTCTTCTTGATTATAATTTGCTGAGGGATGTTTTCCATAAGCTCTTCACGATGGCTTATAATACCCACCAGCTTGCCCGCTCCCGACAAACTCATCAGAATATCCATGGCGCTTTCCATCGACTTTCGATCAAGTGTACCAAAGCCTTCATCCACAAACAAGGCGTCCATCTGTATCCCACCAAGATGTGAAGAAACCGTATCAGAAAGACCGAGGGCAAGACTTAAGGACGCCTTAAAGCTCTCACCGCCGGAAAGACTGCCCACCGGCCGTCTTTTGCCCGTAAAGTTGTCCAGCACTTCAAGGTCAAGAAAAGTATTGCTCTTCTTTCCAAGTGAATCCTCCTGCCGAAAGAGCTCGAACTGACCGTCGCTCATGGGATAGAGCCTGCGATTGGCAGCCTGGATGATCGTGTCAAATCCGGCAGCCTGGATATACTGCTCCAGCGTAATTTTACCTTTCCCAGTCTGACCCTTGACCAGATTATACAGGCGCTGACAGACTGCATGAGCCTTGCGGAACTTCTCACTCTCTGGCTTAAGGCCTAAAATATTCTGCTGCCTGACCTTGTTATTCTTAATCCTATAGTTGATATCATTTAGCTGCTTACGAAGGTCCTTGACCTTCTCCGTTTGCTGCTCAATCTCTGACTGTATCACCTCGATGTCAATTTCAGACTTATCTTTGGCATCCTCCCCTGCCTGTTTGATCTGGGCAGCATTGGTATTCACCGCCTGATGATACTGCTTGACTCTCTCCTCGTTTTCAGTGATGACTTCCTCTGTTGTAACATAAATGAGAAAATCATCCACATCAGAAAAGCCCTTTGCCTCCAAGACATTGGAGAATTCCCTGCTAAGCCTTGTCTCATCATTCAGCTGGTTTTCATATGTCTCCTTCAATGTAGCAAGTTTAGCGTTGGCCCCTGTTTCCGCCTTCTCTGCTTTTTCCTTATTTTCCCGGGCACTTTCAATGGACTTTATTATCTTATCTGCTTCTCTGCTGAATTGTCCGCATTGCGCCATCGCTGCATCCCAGCTGTCGTAAGTCAACTTTGACAAGGTCCCAAGTAAAGCGCTCTTTTCTGCAAGCGAAGCCTTATTCTCCTGGCTGCGCCAGCTGTAATCTTTTGTGCGCTGCTCCTGCTCCTCCATCTCTTTTCCCCTGGCAATGGCTAACTTCTTCTGAGCCTCGTCCAGTTTTCCACATTCCTCTTCAACCTCTTTTTCCGCCTGTGCATTCTCGGAAATCTGCTCCCTGATTTCTTCCTGTGCATCATGTATCAGTCGAAAGAGTTCCTCCAGTGGTCTGCCCTCCGTATAAGTGACGGCGGCCAGTTCATTATCCAGGCATTTCAATATATCAAGCCTTAACTGATCTTCCATACCGTTAAGCGCAGTGTTTTCGCTTTCAGCAGCAACAAGGGCCTCCGTTTTCGCCTTCTCAGCTTCCTTCTCCTCTTCCTGCAGCTCATGAAACGTCTCCTCGGAAACGGACTCCTCCGACAGCACGGCTGGCTCCGGGTGATGAACAGAACCGCAGACAGGACATTTCTTGCCTTCCTCCAGACCCTGTGCCAGAATTCCGGCTCGGCACCTTTCAAGGATTACCTCCGCCTCATGCCTTTTTTCCCAGATTTCCTGATATCTATCCTGACTGTGTTGAAATTCTTCCTGCCTCTTCTTCAGAACAGCCCTTTTTTTCTTATGCGCGGGAATTCTTTCATCGATAATCTTATCAATCTCAAGTTTGAGACCCTTAAGCTTTTCCCCCTTACTTTTTATTTCCACCAGCTTTTCAGGCTTTCCCTTTCGTTCAGAAATCTCCTGCTCCAGGGAGAGTATCTTGCTCCGCAGCTCCTTGTCCGTCTCTTCCAGCTGTTTGCCTTCCTCCTTCAGAAGTTCCTCCGTCTTTCTCAGTTCATTCACCTCAAAGGATAATGCATCCCGCTGCTCATACTTTTCCTTGTCTTCCGCGATTTTGTCAGCCTGCTTCTTAAGTTCCTCTGCTCTCGGTTCCTCCTTCAGGCTTTTCTCCAAGACAGTTTTAGCCTTTTGTACCTGCTCCTTTGCCTGCCTCAACGCTTGCTCGCTCTGCTGTATCTCACGCTCCGTTGCAGAACATTCCGCCTGCTTGCTCTTCCAGGAATCATGGATAGGCTTTATCTCTCTGGTGGCAATCTTTTTTCTCTCCAACCTCAAAGAAATCCCCTCTATTTCGCCTCTGCGCTCCTCCAGCGCTTTTCTTTCTTGCAGTACTTTAGCATAGCGACGAAGAAATTCATTGTTGGTCTTGGCAGTTGCCAGAATGCTCTTCTTCCTTTCCAGCAGCGCTTCTTCCTTCTCTGTCTCCCCTTCCTTACTCTTTAACGCCGCTTTATCAGACTCTAGAATTCTGTCCAAAATATCCAGAAATTCTTCTGAATTCCATGCGCTGCCACTTCCCACTGCACGCTTTTTAAGCATCAAGAGCTCCTCGTTTAATTCGCTCTCTTCCTCCGCTTCCACATCCCGAAAATACTGCACAATGCTGTTTTCTATATCGGTTTTTCTGCCATAATTAACATCCATCCGACCTTTCAGCTTAAACTCTATTTTCTGATAACCTTCGGTCTTAAATATTTTTCTTAGGATCTCCGTCCGTTCCTCCGTCTTTGCGTTGAGTAAATTATAAAACTCTCCCTGTGCGATCATGGCAATCTGCTTGAACTGTCTAGCATCTATATGAAGCAGCTCTATGACCGCTGTATTCACATTGCTGATTCCCTCAATAGGCGTTTCTCCCTCGCAATAGAAAACAGCCTTTTCTTTCTCTGTGATGAAACCTTCCCCGCGCTGCTTGGGTCTGTCATAGGAGGGGTTTCTGTGCACATGATAGTTCTTTCCCTGATGGGAAAAATAAAAATCCACAAAGCTTTCCGTACCGCTCTCTGCGTATTCACTGCGGAGATTTTTCGCATCCCGGTAGATTCCGCTGGTCTCCCCGTAGAGTGCAAAGCAGATTGCGTCGAACAATGTTGTCTTACCCGCTCCGGTATCTCCCGAGATCAGAAAAAGCCCTTTCTCTTCAAACTGTTCAAAATCAATTTCGGGCATTCTTTCCGCATAAGGCCCCACAGCGCTTACAATCAGCTTAATTGGTTTCATCGATCACACCTGCCTCTCCTGCCACCTCGTTCATAATCCCCATCTCCTCTTCACTGATCTCGCAGCCGTACACGAAACGGTAAAAATCAGATATCAACTCATCAAATGACTTGTCCTCTGCGATTCGTGTAATATCCACCTGCTCCATCTGTCTGGTATGCGTATTGTCGTAATCTATCTTCACGGTGTTGGGATAATACTGTTTAAAAATTCCCATGGCATCATTGATGATATCCTCGTCCGTCAACGTGGCATAAATAAAATCGTCGGGTGCTTTTATATTCTTTTTGTCAAGCAGCTGTTCCATCCGTCCCTTTAGATGACGCAGGTCTCTCAAGGGCTTTAACTTCACAAGCTCGATGGAAACGTCACCTTTTTTACCCAGTGTAATGATGGGGAAAGACTTATCATTTGTTACTTCACTCAAAGAGTATTTTAACGGAGAGCCCGAATACCTTACCTCTTCTCTTCCCACCTTCTGAGGGGAATGGATATGACCGAGAGCAACATAATCAAAATCCCTGAAGCAATCAGCCCCTATCTTTTCCACAAGCCCCACGTTCAGCACCGCTGCGCTTTCAGAACCGCCCATGACCGGCTCTTCGCCCTGCCCCGTTACAAATTGATGGGCTGCCAGAATATTTCTCTCTTTTTTGTTGATCTTAGCATGGTCAAGCACTGTGCGGACTGCCTTGTCATAGGAATCAATCTCTTCATCCGGGAAAAAATGCTTTACCTGAGAAGCCTTCACAAACGGAAGCAGGTATACATTTATTTTACCATATTCATCTTCTAATTCTTTTTTATAAAGCACTCCTTCATATTTGGCGGAAATGTACAGCTCATTTGCCTCAAAAAGACTGCTGCCGAAATTAAGTCTCTCGTCAGAATCATGATTCCCACTGATCACAAAGGTCTTGATTTTCCGCTTAGCCAATTGGCAGATAAAGTAATCGAACAGACTTACCGCGTCCTCACTGGGTATGGATTTATCGTACACATCTCCCGCAATAAGCACCGCATCCACAGATCTCTTACCGGCTGCATCCAATATTTGATCCAAGATAAACCTCTGGTCTTCAATTAAGTTAAATTCTCCCAATGATTTTCCTATATGTAAGTCGCCTAAATGTAGAATCTTCATCTTTATCACCAGCCTCCTTGAACCACTTATCTTCCAGCCAAACAAACATCCTGTTACATACAAATTCCCGGGGCTGCATCCGGGCAGTGTTGCCTACCGCCCCGCAGACCCGGGAATAAATTTTCATCATAGTTCTCGTACCATACTTTTGCTGAAAAAACGGTACTTTACACTTGTTCTGCTTATTCAATCACATGAATCCAGCCCTTAGGTGCCTCAATACGGCCCATCTGAATACCGGTGAGAGTATCGTAAAGCTTCTTTGTGACAGGGCCCATCTCGGTCATGCCGCTGGGCAGGCAGATCTCTTTACCGTGATCCACAATCTTGCCCACAGGAGAAATGACCGCTGCTGTACCGCAAAGTCCACACTCCGCAAAGTCCTTCACCTCATCCAGATACACCTCTCGCTCCTCCACCTCAAGTCCCAGGTACTCCTTCGCCACATGCACCAGAGAACGGCGTGTAATGGAGGGCAGGATGCTATCGGACTTAGGCGTAACAACCTTGTTGTCCTTAGTGATGAACAGGAAGTTTGCACCGCCGGTCTCCTCCACCTTGGTACGGGTACCGGGATCCAGGTACATATTCTCATCGTAACCCTCCTTGTGAGCAGTCACGATAGCATGCAGGCTCATGGCATAGTTTAAACCTGCCTTGATATTTCCGGTGCCGTGAGGGGCAGCTCTGTCAAAATCGCTGACGCGGATAGTCAGGGGCTTTGCGCCACCTTTAAAGTAAGGACCTACAGGGGTGCAGAAAATTCGGAACTGATACTCATCCGCCGGCTTTACGCCGATGACGGGGTTGCTTCCAAACATGTAAGGACGTATATAAAGCGTTGCGCCGCTTCCGTAAGGAGGCACATAAGCGGCATTGGCCGCTACAGTCTTTGACACTGCGTCTATAAAGCGCTCCTTGGGGAAAATGGGCATTTCCAGTCGCGCTGCACTTGCCTCCATGCGCTCTGCATTCAAATCAGGGCGGAAGGTAACAATATGTCCGTCATCCGTAGTATAAGCCTTCAAGCCTTCAAAAATAGTCTGAGCATATTGAAGCACGCCGGCGCATTCGTTCAGGACAATATTGGCATCCTCTGTGAGGACACCCTCATCCCAGGCGCCGTTCTTATAATTGGAGACATATCTATAATCCGTATGAACATAGCCAAAGCCTAGATTACTCCAATCAATATTTTTCTTTTCCATGGGTCTTACCTTCTTTCCTTAGGTTGTATTTGCAATCATTATTATACTTTTATCCGGAAAAGTCAATAGGCATGTCTTAAGGTGTTTTATATATTATCGCAATTATTTCTTCTTGCGCTCATATTGTATGAACTGGTAGGGAATGTCAAAATAGGTCAACTCATCACTGTCTGCCGTAATCTCCCAATCCTGATCCTGGTCCAAATTAGGAAAATAAGTGTCCGCTTGATATGTGTGGTCAATTTTGGTCACATGCGCCCTGTCACAGTAGGGAAGAAGCAGACGGTAGATACTCTCGCCGCCAATAACATATACATCCTCTGTGTTATATTGCCTCAACTCCTCCAATAATTCCTCCAAGGAGTGAACCACTGTAGCACCCTTCACAGTATAATCAGGATTTCTGGACAGTATGATATTGATGCGGTTCTGTAGGGGAAGCCCCTGGGGAAAGGTCTGCAGAGTCTTGCGCCCCAGAACTACCACCTTGCCAGTGGTCTCTTCCCGGAAATGCTTTTGGTCGTTAGGGATGCTGATAAGGAGCTTGTCCTTATTTCCAATGGCCCAGTTGGTATCTGCTGCTACGATTAGGTTCATATGCCGATTTCCTCTTTTCTATATATAACTGCATTCTCATGAATATATCAGATATGATGCAATTCTCTTTTTACGAAAGTCTTCCTACAATAAACCAGAAGTTGTCTGTTCCTATTTTCCCATAACTCTCATAAGCTGTACAACTGAAAAATGTTTGGGGTTCAAATAAGGAACACCTTCATCAATCAAAGAAAAACTGTCGAAATCGAAAGGGATATTTTCATCGTCCATAAAATCGTCATCAATCCAAATAATACCAGAAAGCTCCCGGGGGAGCAAGTTGATATGGGCGCATTGCAGCAATTCCTGCTCAAAATCGGATATTGGAATACAGCATATTCCATAGTTGGCCGTGTCTCCTTGGAATTTCTGAATATGTTTACTCAACACAAAACCCCATCTGTAATCGGAAGAGACATATGCCACAATCTTGGACGAAACTGCCTCAACTGCGTCATAATGCGTGTCTATATCGGCATCATAATAGATGGTAAGCCAGTAGAAATCTCCGCCGCCCCCTTCACCATATACATAATAGTTTCCAACTATGGCTTCCAGCCAACCACTTAGGGAAATATCTACCTTGCACATTTCCTTTTGCAAGTGAGTATATTCAGTCAGTTCAATCATCAAAATGCTCCCAAAATCCGATTTAACAGAATAAAGAAATTACAACAAATCCCCCTGTTTTTGCATTTCATTATGAATATACACATCAACTAATTGAATGCTTTCTTCACAATAATCAAATTGCATAAGGGTATCATAATGATCTCTTACATATGACAACAGAAATAATAAATGACTCTCTTTGTCTTGTTGTATTGCTTCTGCTCCCTCTCTAACAACCACAATCCATGTAACTGAATAGAATTTATTTTTTTAATTTCCTTCCAAATATTTTGCAATCAAATCATTGGATATTTCATCACAAGATTGGATTAATGTTAGATTATCGTTTACAATTTTTTGAAAGAATTTCAAATCTTCTTCATTATGTTCCCAATCGTTATAAGATAGCTTGAGTAACTGTGACAACAAATCACCTTTATAGAAAGTCACCTCAACAAGCGGATCTTTACTTATCAATGAAAGTGCAATAGGAATTAAATATTTAAGACCTATTTTTTGACCTATCAGCAATCTGATCTCTTCATCCGACAACTGCGAAACAGGCTTTTTTCTTGCATTCTGGGTTGTTAGCACAATGTATGAATTAAAATCTGAATCTTCCCAATAATCATTTTCCAATTCTTCTATTGATTTATCATTTATGTTCATAATATAACCCTCTGTAACAACATTATTATGTCACCATATTAGTACTCCTACAAAATTGTAGGCATAGTGTAAAGCGATTGGTATTGTAATATCCTTACGTTTATAA
>JAFLRO010000074.1 GCA_022511425.1 Acetatifactor sp. | reverse complement strand
AGGTTTATTCGCTTTTAGGCATTGCTATGAGAGGGCGCAATCTGGTCAGCGGCGAATTTCAGACCATGGAGGCAATCAAGAAGGGCTCCGCTATGCTGGTAATCATTGCGGAGGATGCGTCTGGCAATACCACAAAGTTGTTTACCGACAAATGTACCTTCTACGAAGTTCCTGTGTTCCGATATGGGACAAAGGAGGGGCTGGGCAGGGCAGTCGGTAAGGATTTGCGGTCGTCTATAGGCGTATGTGACGCAGGATTAGCGGATGCTATCATCAAACAACTGGAAGAGGAAGAAAGGTAAGGAGCCGCTGAAGGCAGAAATGGAGGAAGGCATGGCGAAGATAAAGGTACATGAACTTGCTAAGGAGCTCGATAAGCAGAGTAAAGACATATTGAGCTTTTTGCAGGAGAAAGGCATAGAAGCGAAGGCAGCACAGAGTTCTATTGACGAGGAAGCGGCACAGTTGGTGCGAAAGGTTTTTGGCAAGGGAGAGCCCGAGAATAAGACGGAGAACTCCGGGAAACAAAAAGCGTCTGCAGCAAAGGAGTCGTCTCGAAAGGAGGCTCCAGCTAAGGAGGCTCCCATGAAGGAGAACTCTGCCAAAGAAGCTTCCGCAAAAGAGACTTTGACAAAGGAGAGCGGGGTAAGGGAGCCTTCCGGCAGAGAGAAGAATCCCGGGAAGGAAACACCAAAATCGGAGACGCAGAAACAGGCTGCTGAAAGAGAGGGCGGACAGTCCAAAGGTCAGGGTGCGTCCAGAGAAGAGACGCCCAAAAAGAAAAAGAACATTATATTTGTGAGCAATCCCCAGAATTCCAAGATGTCAGGGCAGCGCTCCGGTGGAAACGGGAGGCCCCAGGGTGGTCAGGGAAAAGGAGGAGTCGGTGGAAATGGCGGTTACAATGACCGTGACCGTAGATCCCAGGCACCTATACGGCCTATCAAACCTTTGACGCCGCCATCGCCCACTCCCAGTGTACAGATGGTTCCCCAAAAGTTATCTCAGCCCAAACCACGTCCTGAGAAGCAGGAAACCGAGCAGGACACAAAGATGCAGCAGGCAGAACTGGTACAGGCTCAGCATCCTGCGCAAGCCCAGCACCCTCAGAACACAGGTGTGACTCAGGAGAGAGCACCCAGAGACGGAAGAAGCCAGGAGAATCGTGGGCGTGACGGCCGCGGCAATGGCGGCTATCAGGGAACCAGACCGGAGCGCGGTCAGTTCCAGGGAAGAGGAGGCAGCGGCGGAAATGGAAGACCTCAAGGGGACAGACAGGGCGGCAGCTTTCAGAGAGGCAGCAGACCGGGTGCGGAAGGCGCTGCGGGTGATCGGCGCGGTTCAGGCGCTGGTCAGCGTGACGGGCGCGGTTTCGGCAGTGGTCAGCGCGACGGCCGCGGCAATGGAGGACAGGGATCCGGATACAGAGAAAATAAGCCAGGTAAAGGCTTCGCTTCAGATGCTCCGTCAAAGGATGTGGAAAAGAGGCGCGAAGATGAAAAGAGGCGCGCAAGCAATCAGGAGAGAGATAAGCGGTCCAGAAAGGATCATATTTACGAGGAGGATGAAGCTGCAAGGAACCGTCCCGGCAGATTCATTAAGCCTGAGAAGAAGAAAGAGGAGACTGTCGAAGAGGTAATCAAGGTGATTACCCTGCCGGAGACCATCACCATCAAGGAACTGGCAGACAAGATGAAAATACAGCCTTCAGCAATCGTAAAGAAGCTGTTCCTGGAGGGAAAAATTGTCACCGTGAACCAGGAGATCTCCTATGAGGATGCAGAGAATATAGCTATGGAGTATGAGATTCTCTGTGAGAAGGAAGTCAAGGTTGATGTGATAGAAGAACTCCTGAAGGAGGACGAAGAGGACGAGAGCACCATGGCGGAGAGACCTCCTGTGATCTGTGTTATGGGTCACGTTGACCATGGTAAGACATCCCTGCTGGATGCAATCCGGGAAACAAATGTCACTGACAAGGAAGCCGGAGGTATCACTCAGCACATAGGTGCGTATACTGTAAACGTGGATGGAAGGACAATCACTTTCCTTGACACCCCCGGTCATGAGGCATTTACTGCCATGCGCATGCGTGGCGCTAATTCCACGGATATCGCAATCCTGGTAGTAGCCGCTGATGACGGCGTGATGCCCCAGACCATAGAAGCCATCAACCATGCCAAGGCGGCAGGGATTGAGATTGTGGTGGCAGTAAACAAGATTGATAAGCCCTCAGCCAACATTGACCGTGTGAAGCAGGAGCTGACAGAGTATGAACTGATTGCCACCGACTGGGGCGGCAGTACAGAGTTTGTGCCCGTGTCCGCAAAGACTGGTGAAGGTATTGAGAACCTGTTGGAAACTATTCTGCTGACGGCGGATATTCTGGAATTGAAGGCTAATCCCAAGCGTCAAGCCAGAGGCCTGGTGATCGAGGCAGAGCTGGACAAAGGCCGGGGTCCTGTGGCAACTGTGCTGGTACAGAAGGGTACGCTTCATGTGGGAGACTTTATCTCCGCAGGCGCATGTCACGGCAAGGTTCGCGCTATGATCGACGACAAGGGCAGAAGAGTGAAGGAGGCAGGACCCTCCACACCTGTTGAGATACTGGGATTGAACGATGTGCCCAGCGCAGGTGAAGTGTTCTTAGCTCATGAAAATGACAAAACAGCTAAGACCTACGCAGACACCTACCTTGCACAGAATAAGGAGAGAAAGCTGGAGGAGACCCGTTCCAGAATGTCTCTGGACGATTTGTTCTCACAGATCAAGGAGGGCAATCTAAAGGAGCTGAACTTGATCGTGAAAGCGGATGTACAGGGAAGTGTGGAGGCTGTGAAACAGTCTCTGTTAAAGCTGTCAAACGAGGAGATTGTGGTAAAGTGCATCCATGGCGGTGTAGGCGCTATCAACGAGTCAGATGTAACACTGGCAAGCGCTTCCAATGCAATTATTATCGGTTTTAACGTAAAGCTGGATGCTACAGCGAAAGCCACGGCGGAGCGCGAGGGCGTGGATGTAAGACTGTATAAAGTCATTTACCAGGCAATCGAGGATGTGGAAGCTGCCATGAAGGGTATGCTGGATCCTGTGTTCGAGGAGAAGGTGATCGGGCATGCCGAGGTGCGGCAGATATTTAAAGCATCCCAGATTGGTAATATTGCGGGCTCTTATGTGCTGGATGGTATGTTCGAGAGAGGATGCAAGATCAGGATTTCCCGTGAGGGCGAGCAGATTTATGAGGGCGCACTGGCTTCACTGAAGAGGTTCAAGGATGATGTGAAGGAAGTGAAGGAAGGGTTTGAGTGCGGTCTTGTGTTTGAAGGATTTGACCAGATTCAGGAGTTGGATTTGGTTGAGGCGTATATTATGGTGGAGGTGCCCAGGTAAGGGGCACCTCTCCGCAAGATAGGATTGAAGAATGAGAAAGAATAGTGTAAAGAATACCCGGATTAACGGGGAGGTGCAGCGAGTGCTGGCGGAGGTGATACAGGGGGAGATCAAGGATCCACGGATCAGCCCTTGGACAAGCGTTGTGGCTGTAGAGGTCGCGCCGGATCTGAAAAGCTGTAAGGCTTGGATCAGTGTACTGGGCGATGAGGAAGCAAGAAAGGCTACGCTGGAAGGGCTTAAGAGTGCGGAAGGCTTTATCAAGAGACAGCTGGCGCGGACCATCAATTTGAGAAATACGCCGGAGCTTACCTTTGTAATGGATCAGTCAATTGAATATGGAGTGAATATGTCCAAGAAGATTGACGAGGTTATGGCTCAGGACAATGAGACTGCAATGAAACGGCAGGATGGTGCTGAGGAGCAAGAGGAATTTGAGGAATTTGAGGAATAATTGAGGTATACTGAATGATAGATTTGTTGGAAGAGTGCAGGGGTGCAAAACGTATTGGCATCAGCGGACATGCAAGACCGGACGGGGACTGTGTGGGTGCTGTGCTGGGACTGCAGATGTATCTGCAAAAAAGTCTGCCGGACGCGGAAGTAAAGGTATATCTGGAGAAACCGTCGGAGATTTTCAGCGAAATCAAGGGCTTTGATAAGATTATCTCAGATTTCCCTGAGGAGAAGCCCTTTGATGTGTTCTTTGCGTTGGATACGGATGCTGAGAGAATGGGAGATGCGGAGAAATATTTTCGTGCTGCCGTTAAAAAAATCAATATAGACCACCATCTGAGAGTTACCGGAAGCGGAGACATAAATCACATCGATTCCACGGTGGGTTCCACCTGTGAACTGATTTATGACCTGATGGAGGAGGATGGGCTGGATAAGGATATTGCCATGGCTTTGTACATTGGCATTATCCATGATACCGGCGTATTTCAGTATTCCTGCACCACACCTGCGACCATGGAGAAAGGCGCAAAGCTGATCAGCTACGGTTTTGATTTTTACAGGTTGATTCAGGAGACCTTTTTTCAGAAGACTTATGTGCAGGCGCAGATCATGGGTCGTGCATTGATGGAGAGTATCCGTTTTCTTGACGGCCGCTGCATTGTCAGTGTCGTGGATAAAAAGACCATGGAGTTTTACAAAGTGGACACCAAGGATCTGGATGGGATTGTGAATCAGCTCAGAAACATAAAAGGTGTGGAGTGCGCCATCTTTATGTATCAGACGGGGGTGTTGGAGTACAAGGTGAGCCTGCGGTCCAGTGAGAAGGTGAATGCGGCGGAGGTGGCTTCCTTCTTTGGAGGGGGCGGCCATGCCAGGGCGGCGGGCTGCACCATGTCAGGTACCTTCCACGACTGTGTAAACAATCTGTCATTACATATTGAAAAGCAGTTGAAGGCTTAACAGTACACTAGGGCATACCTGGAGGACAGAATGATCAACGGGATTGTCATCATTGATAAAGAGGCCGGTTTTACCTCTCATGATGTGGTAGCAAAGCTGAGAGGTATATGCGGTCAGAGAAAGATCGGCCATACGGGAACGCTGGATCCTGAAGCAACCGGTGTATTGCCGGTTTGTCTGGGCAGCGCCACCAAGCTCTGCGACATGCTTACGGACAGGAACAAGGAGTATGTGGCGGAGCTTTTGCTTGGCATAGAAACGGATACCCAGGACATCACAGGGAAGATGCTGGCAGAGAAGCCGGTGGAGGTCTCGGAAATGGAAGTGAGCCAGGTCTGTGAAAGTTTTATAGGACAGTATGATCAGATTCCGCCCATGCACTCTGCCCTGAAAGTCAACGGAAAGAAGCTCTACGAGCTGGCCAGGGAAGGGAAAGAGGTGGAGCGTAAGGCGCGGTCTGTGACCATCCACGAACTGGAGATTCTGGAATGCCGTCTGCCCGTGGTAAAAATGCGAGTGGCCTGCTCCAAGGGAACTTATATCAGAACCCTCTGTGCGGATATCGGTACAAAGCTGGGATGTGGCGGTACTATGAAGAGCCTTCGCCGCACCAGAGCCGGAGGATTTGCCCTGGAAGAAGCTTTGACTTTGGAAAAGTTACAACAATTAAAGGACGGGGAAAGGCTTTTGGAGGCAGTGCGGCCTGTGGACAGCGTTTTTACGGACTGCCCGATACTTCATATAAAGAAGGATGTCAGGGCGCTTTTGGAGAATGGGAATCCCATCCCACCGGCATTTACAGAGGAGAAAGCGCAATGTGAGGCTGACAGGTGGGTGCGGTTTTATTTTCCGGACGAGAGTTTTGCGGGAATTTATGCCTACAATATGGAGAAGAAGAAATATATGCCGGTGAAGATGTTTTTAGACCGCTGAAGGTATGGGAACTATTGTGCCGCGGTGCGGTATTGGAAAGTGTGGTACATTTGGAGATTATTACAGGTACATCTGACTTTTATCTGAAAAAAGAGACGGCAGCCGCTATTGGCAAATTTGACGGGGTTCATATCGGCCACAGAAGACTTCTGGATGAGATACTAGCCCGCAAAGCCGATGGACTGGCTGCCTGCGTGTTTACTTTTGATCCTGCGCCCGCTGTGTTATTTGGCGGCTCAGATGATGGAGAACTGACCACCCGTGATGAGAAGCGGATTTTGTTTGAGCGGATGGGGGTGGACATTCTGATTGAGTTTCCGCTGAACAGTGTGACGGCGGCTATGGAACCAGAGGATTTTGCCCGGGAAATCCTGGCGGAGCGGATGCAGGTGCGCTTTCTGGCCGCCGGAAGCGACCTGTCATTCGGAAACAAGGGAAAGGGCGATGCGGCTCTTTTGCGGAAGCTGGGGCCGGAACTGGGATTTTCCGTAAATATCATTGACAAGGTATGTGTGGATAGCCGTCAGGTCAGTTCCACCTGCGTCAGGGAGCAGGTGGAGGCGGGAAACATGGAACTAACGGAGCGTCTGTTGGGGATGCCCTACATGATTGCCGGTGAGGTGGTTACAGGCAGTAGACTGGGCCGGACACTGGGTTTTCCCACCGTAAATGTATTGCCCGGGGAAAGGAAGCTGCTGCCTCCGAACGGTGTCTATTTTTCCCAGGTGCGCTGCCGCGGGAAGCTGTACAGGGCCATCAGTAATGTGGGCTATAAGCCCACCGTTACAGAGGAGCGGGTCATGGGAGTGGAGTCCTTTCTTTATGACTTTGACCGGGAGGTGTACGGGGAATCCATAGAGGTATATCTATTGGCTTTTCGTCGGCCGGAGCGGCAGTTTGAGGGTATTGAAGCACTTAAAAAACAGCTTCAGGAGGATATTGCTGTGGGAGCAATGTACGGATCCGAGAACATATCTTAATTTTTCTTTAAGAAATTTGAAGATTTTTTGAGGTTTTTTGAGATTATTTTTGCGAATCCATTGACAATATTATCCTTTGTATGTATAATCTGAGATGGAATGTAACAAAATTGTAATAATTTTGTAATCGCATTGACAAGCTTGGTTTTATAGACCGGGATTCAGAGACATATAGAGGATATTATACAGATGAAATATTTGAGAAACTGTAGAATAATTGCCGCTGTATCAGCGGGGCTGATGTTCTTTTTGACATTTGAGCCCATGCAGGTATCAGCTTATACGGGTGGGATTCTTCAGACCGGGGGTGTTGCCGCTCTTTTTGAAACCAACCGCACCAACGAAGAATATATCCGGGTGGCTGAGGATGCTAAGGGGGCTTCCTGGGGTTATACAAATATCGGTGTCGCAGATGTGGATAGCGGAAATTTGAATGTTCGTGCAATCCCCTCTATTGACGGAAAGCTGGTGGGTAAGATGCCCAAGAATTCCGTATGTGAAGTACTTGAAGTGATGGATAACGGCTGGGCTCATATCCAGTCCGGCGAAGTAGAAGGATATGTGAGCATGGATTACCTGCTGACAGGACCTGATGCGAGACTTCAGGCGGAGGAGCTCGTGCGCACTGTGGCAGTTTCTACCGAAGACGGCTTGAATGTTCGCGACGGTGCAAGTCTGGACAGCGCGATTCTTACTCAGGTTCCCAAGGGCGAGGAGTTTGAGTATATAGAGACTGTTGGCGACTGGGTAATGGTGAGTATAGATGATCAGGAGGCGTACATCTTTGCCGATTATGTGACGATAGAGGAAAAGCTGGATACAGCAATTACCATGACTGAGCTGCTTTACGGTCAGGGTGTGTCCGATGTGCGCGTGGAGTTGGTGGAGTATGCAAAACAGTTCTTGGGAAATCCCTATGTATATGGGGGAAGCAGTTTGACCAAGGGAACCGACTGTTCCGGATTCACCATGTCGATATTTAAAAAATACGGTGTAAAGCTGAGCCATCATGCAGCTTCTCAGGCGAAGGAGGGAACCAAGATCAGTTACTCCGACCTTCAGCCCGGAGACCTGGTTTTCTATGCAGACAGTCAGGGCAATATTAACCATGTTGCTCTCTATATCGGAGGTGGCCGGGTGATTCATGCCAGCAGTCCTAAGACGGGCATAAGGATCAGCAAGTATAACTACCGCACACCTGTGAAGTATGTGAGAGTACTGAAGGATTGATGTTGAATACAATTTTGGTAAATAAGGAAAGCAGACGGCATGGCTATTTGGCTGTGCCGTCTTTATGTATTCTTGACAATAGAAAGTTTGCGGAGCGTACTTTCTGCGCCCTACCGTTAATTGCTCCTACTGTTGATTTCTGCTGTTAGATTTCATCGGATAATTCTGTTGTTAATTGAATTTTCGGGTTTACATTTGTATAATAATATGGTATGATTCAAAAGTGCAATTTAGCCGATGCCCAGATCAGGGATGCTCCGACCCGGTCTTAGTGTCAGGCGGTACAAAGAAGTTGATTCTTAGAGAAACAGGAGGAAAAGAAAATGATTTCTAAGGAAAAGAAGACAGCTATTATGAACGAGTATGCCAGAACCCCTGGCGATACCGGTTCACCTGAGGTACAGGTGGCAGTGCTGACCGCAAGGATCCAGGAGCTTACAGAGCACCTGAAGGAGAACCCCAAGGATCATCACTCCCGCCGCGGTATGCTGAAAATGGTGGGTCAGAGACGTGGCCTGCTTGAGTACCTGAAGAAAAAGGATATCGAGAGATACCGTTCTCTGATTGAAAGACTCGGTCTGAGAAAATAATTCACAAAAAAGCGGAGACAGCCCATTTAGCGGCGCCTCCGCTTAATGTGTATTCTTGGCAACCCGGAACAGAAGGTAACCCCGAGACCGCTGAAAAGCTTATGTGGCTTCACCTGAGTTTTTCAGTAGTTTCGGTGTCTTCTGTTCCCTGATTAAATAAATATGCCGCTACAGCGGTGGAATGGAGGAAAATATGTACCAGACCTATGAGATGGAACTGGCTGGCCGGACTCTGAAGGTTGACATCAACAGAGTGGGAAAACAGGCCAATGGATGTGCGTTCATGCACTATGGAGATACGGTGGTGCTCTCTACGGCGACCGCATCGGACAAGCCAAGGGAGGGAATCGACTTCTTCCCCTTGAGCGTGGAATTTGAAGAGAAGCTGTACGCTGTGGGCAAGATCCCCGGCGGCTTCAATAAGAGAGAGGGAAAGGCAAGCGAGAATGCAGTTCTGACCAGCCGCGTGATTGACAGACCGATGCGCCCCCTGTTCCCCAAGGATTACAGAAATGACGTTACCCTGAACAACCTGGTCATGAGTGTTGACCCTGAATGCCGCCCCGAACTGGTTGCTATGCTGGGCGCCGCTATCGCTACCTGCATCTCGGATATTCCCTTTGACGGTCCCTGTGCCATGACCCAGATGGGCATGATCGACGGCGAGCTTATTGTGAATCCTTCCCAGGAGCAGTGGAAGAAGGGCGATCTGAACCTGACCGTTGCTTCTACCCGTGAGAAGGTAATTATGATCGAAGCAGGTGCAAATGAAGTGCCTGAAGCAAAGATGATCGAGGCCATCTACAAGGCTCACGAAATTAACCAGACCATCATTGCATTCATCGACAAGATTGTTGCCGAGGTGGGCAAGAAAAAGCATGAGTATACAAGCTGCGCTATCCCTCAGGAGATGTTTGACGAGATGAAGAAGATTGTCACCCCCGAGGAGATGGAGGTGGCTGTGTTCACTGACGAAAAGCAAGTCCGCGAGGAGAATATCCGCGAGATTACTGCAAAGTTGGAGGAGGCCTTCGCAGAGAAAGAGGACTGGCTGGCAGTGTTGGGCGAGGCTGTATACCAGTATGAGAAGAAGACAGTCCGCAAGATGATCTTAAAGGACCATAAGCGTCCCGATGGCCGTGAGATCACTCAGATCCGCCCGCTGGCAGCTGAGGTTGACATCATTCCCAGAGTACATGGTTCCGCCATGTTTACCCGTGGACAGACACAGATATGCAATGTCTGTACTTTAGCTCCTCTGTCCGAGCAGCAGAAGATTGATGGTCTGGACGAGAATGAGGTCAGCAAGAGATATATGCATCATTATAATTTCCCTTCCTACTCTGTGGGTGAGACAAAGCCTTCCCGTGGACCCGGAAGACGTGAGATCGGTCACGGCGCACTGGCTGAGAGAGCATTGATTCCTGTGCTTCCCAGTGAGGAGGAATTCCCCTATGCCATCCGTACCGTATCCGAGACCTTTGAGTCCAACGGCTCCACCTCCATGGCATCCACCTGTGCTTCCTGCATGTCCCTGATGGCAGCAGGTGTGCCTATCAAGAAGATGGTGGCAGGTATCTCCTGCGGTCTGGTGACAGGGGAAGAGGATGACGATTTCGTACTGCTTACCGATATTCAGGGTCTGGAGGACTTCTTCGGAGACATGGACTTTAAGGTGACCGGTACAACTGAGGGTATTACCGCTATTCAGATGGACATCAAGATTCATGGCCTTACAAGACCTATTGTGGAAGGAGCCATCGCACGCTGCCGTGAGGCAAGGATCTTCATCATGGACAACTGCATGAAGCCCGCCATCGCAGCACCCAGACCTGAGGTCAACCAATATGCGCCTAAGATCATCTCCGTTCAGATCGATCCCGAGAAGATCGGGGATGTGGTGGGTCAGAGAGGAAAGACCATCAACGAGATCATTGCACGTACCGGCGTGAAGATTGATATTACTGACGACGGCAACGTATCCATCTGTGGTACCGACAAGGAGATGATGGCGAAGGCTGAGGAGATGGTAAAGACCATTGTCACCGATTTCGAGGCCGGCCAGATCTTCAAGGGCAAGGTGGTCAGCATCAAGGAGTTTGGTGCATTCGTAGAATTTGCGCCGGGCAAGGAGGGAATGGTACACATTTCCAAGATTGCCAAGGAGAGAATCAACCGCGTGGAGGATGTGTTGACTCTGGGCGATGTAGTTACCGTAGTGTGCCTTGGCAAGGACAAGATGGGACGAATCAGTTTCTCCATGAAGGATGTGGCTCAGGACGTGAACAGATAAGTATTTTATGAAGAAGGTCAGGGGAGACTGTTATCCGGCGGTTTCCCCTATTTTATTAACTATAGAGAGTTCGCAGAGTATTTGACTGTGTCAATAGGGAGGATTAGTAATGTTATCACAGGAGTTGTTGAAGGAAGCCCTGGGTCGGGCGCTGGCCACCGGAGCGGACTATGCGGAGGTGTTCGCAGAGCATACTCAGAGCAAGTGGATTGAAATTGTATCAGAAAAAGTGGATGCCATAGGAGATAATGTGATCTCCGGTGTGGGGATTCGTATTTTCAAGGGAACAAGATGTGTGTCGGGATCGGCATCCTCCCTGGCACCGGAGGCGGTACTGCAGTGTGCCTCCAGGGTGGCCGAAGCACTGGCAGATTCAGCTGTGGTCAAAGACCTCGTATTGCGGGAGAGGATTTTCGGAGATGTACACCCTGTGAAGATTGTGCCTTCCAGTGTGGAGAATTCCTATAAGATTGATTATGTGAGGGAGGCATGTCTGGCGGCGAAGGGATATAGCGATGAGATATCCCAGATCACCGGCAGGTTCCTGGATGTAGATCACAAGATTCTGATTGCGACCAGCGAGGGGCTTTTGACACAGGACAGACAGATTCGCAGCAGAGTGACAGTCTCAGCCGTTGCAAGCGGAAACGGTGAAAATCAGAGCGGAACAGCGAGTCCCGGAGCCAGAAAGGGCGTGGAACTGTTCGAGGACTTTGATGCTAAGGAGCTGGGAAGAAAAGCGGCAACTCAAGCGGTGACCATGCTTCATGCAGATTATATCAGTGCAGGTGTCATGCCTGTGGCCATTGAGAACGGCTTTGGCGGCGTTATTTTCCACGAAGCCTGCGGCCATTCCCTGGAGGCTTCCTCGGTGGCATTAGGCCAGTCCCAGTTTTCGGGAAAGCTGGGACTGCAGATCGCCAATCCCAAGGTAACAGCCATCGACGATGGAACCATACCAAACGGCTGGGGCTCCATCAACATTGACGACGAGGGAACGCCCTCCCAGAAAAATGTGCTTATTGAGAACGGTATATTGAAGACTTATATGGTAGATAAGTTGAACGGACGCAGGCTGGGCATGGCTTCCACTGGCAACAGCCGCCGCCAGAGTTATCAGTTTGAGCCTACCTCCAGAATGACCAACACTTACATTGCGGCAGGCGAGGATCGGGATGAGGATATTATCGCTTCTATGGAGAACGGCCTTTATGCCAAGGAGATGGGCGGCGGTTCCGTGAATCCTGTGACAGGAGAGTTCAATTTTGCTGTCCGCGAGGGTTATATTGTGCGGAACGGAAAGATCTGTGAGCCTGTGCGCGGAGCTAGCTTGGTGGGCAAGGGCTCTGAGGTCATCCAGAAGATCGACATGGTGGGTAAGAATGTGGCAAGAGGTCAGGGCATGTGTGGCGCTTCCTCAGGCAGCATCCCCACGGATGTAGGACAACCGCTGATCAGGGTATCTTCGATAACGGTAGGAGGTAGGTGAAATGATATATCAAGAGTTTAAGGAGGCTGTGATTGGGGCTGCAGGGGCCCGGGGAATCACGGAATATGAGATTTATTATACTGAGAGTGAGTCCGTCTCTGTAGAAATTTTTAAAGAGGAGGTCAAGGGCTATAGCACGGAGAGCAGTCTGGGCATGTGTTTCCGCTGTGTGGTAGGCGAGCGGGCAGGCTATGCGTCCACGGAGAATTTGACTGCTGAGGAAGCGGTGTCTTTGGTAGCCAGGGCTGTGGAAAATGCAAGCTCTATCGAGAGTGACAAGAAAGCCTTTATCCACAAGAAGGGAGATGGTTATGTCACCCTTCAGGAGACAAACGGAAACCTGCCCTCCGGCGCTGAGATGGTGGAGGCTGCGCTGGCGCTTCAGAAGAAGCTGTATCAGGCGGACAGCCGGATAGTGGACGGAACTCAGGCCTATCTGGGCGGAGGAAGTGAGAAATATGCCCTGTACAACTCCAACGGCTTGGATTTGGAGGATAGAATATCTTACACTCAATGTATGGCCTTTCCCATTGTGAAGGATGGGGAGGAGATGTATAACGGCAGCGCGGATAAGATGGGTGCTCTTCAAGATTTTGACTTGGATGCGATTGCCGCGGAGGCGGTGGAGGATGCCGTTTCCACTATCGGTGCAGAAGGGGTAGCCAGCGGTAAGTACAGTGTGGTATTTTCCGGAAAGGCCATGGCACAGCTGTTGATGACTTTTTCTTCCGTGTTTTCTGCAGAGGAGGTTCAGAAAGGGTTGTCTCTTTTAAGAGATAAAGAGGGGGAAAAGATTGCGGCAGATTGTGTGACTATTGTCGATGATCCCAGATATCCTGACAGTGTGATAAAGCGTACCTTTGATGGAGAGGGTGTTGCCACATATTCCAAGAATGTGGTGGAGAACGGTACCTTGAATACACTGCTGCACAATATGGCAACAGCGGAGAAGGCGGGTGTGAAGTCCACAGGAAATGCTAGCAAACCCTCTTATTCTTCGGTGGTGGGAATCAGTCCCTTCACTTTTTATATCAAACCTGGAGAGAGCGCAAAGGAAGAGTTATTTGCAAAGGCCGGAAAAGGTATCTATGTGACGGATCTGGCAGGTTTGCATGCAGGAGCAAACGCTGTCACTGGTGATTTTTCTCTGGCTGCAACCGGATTTCTGTTGGAGGATGGTAGAAAGGGCAAGCCCGTGAAGGGCTTCGCTGTGGCGGATAATTTCTTTACTTTTCTGAAGAAGGTCATGTGCGTGGGAGAGGACCTGGAACTGCGCCACGGAAGATTCGGTTCACCATCCGTGCTGGTGGAGGATATCACTGTAGGCGGAAAGTAAGCAAAAATATCTTCATTATCAAAAAATGGGCTGGTAAAATAGCCATAGGTATGTTATACTTATTTGGTAAGTTGCGCTGGAGCAAAACTGCTTCAGCGCAGATATCGTGCAGATATGGTTCATCGGTAGAACGCTAGCTTCCCAAGCTGGAAAGGCGGGTTCGACTCCCGTTATCTGCTTT
>JAFLRO010000073.1 GCA_022511425.1 Acetatifactor sp. | reverse complement strand
CGGACAGAATTATGTTATCAGGGAGCTTAAAGAGTTAGTTACTATAATCAGGTAATTTCCAATTTATTCAGGAACACTTTTGTAAAATGAGAATTTTAAAAAATAAGCATCCTACCGCAAGGTTTGGATGCTTATTTCTGTCAGCCTATATTATTCCATCCGACCTTCTCCGCCCATCAGGTCCGTCATCTCCCGGATTCGCTCCAAGGGGAACGGCGGTGTCGTCAAAGGCTTCATGGCGATGGACATGAGCTTCATGGGATTGTCATCCGCTGCCACCCGATTGGAGCTGAAAGCTCCGCACCTTTTGCATCGGTGAATAATTGCCCACTCTCCGTTCTTTCTGACCCACACCGATACCGGCTCCATGATTCCACCGCAGTCGGAAGCCCGGTCGCCCGGTTCCACATCCACATGCAGACTATTCAGACAATTGGAACAGTGATTTCGGTGACTTGTACCTGCTCCGTCCGGAATCACTTCACGTCCGCACACCTTGCAGGTAAAAATCTCATGGCTCGCATGGGTCTTATAATACCCTTTTTCAAATGATCTTTTCTTGTTTTCCCTGTTCATAGGGATTGCCCTCCAATCAGAATTCATTTCCTGTTGGGAGGCTTAGCACTCGCAAGTCATCATACTAACCTCCCGATTAGTATGCAACTTCCTCCTTATACTGACTATTCTTCATAAAACGTCTCTCCTTTCTCAATTATTCTTGGAAACAGTCCTGCTAAGGCCACCGACGCATTTCCTGAAACCGATTTTAGCACAAGTGAACATTAAAATCAATGAACAGACATTCATTGTACCGCAAATGTCTTTGGTCATGCTTGACAAGTTTTTTGAATCATAGTATGGTAGGTAAAGCTACGATTAATGGAGAATCACAGTTGAAAGACGGTAAAGACGGATGATAGAAAAGCTCAAGGCACTTTATGTGAAATATGAAGAAATTATCGTTTATCTCATAGTGGGAGTCCTGAACACTATAGTATCCTGGGCAGCATGGTATCTGTGCGCATTTACGATTTTGGACGCTCAGATCGTATGGCAGAATGCAGTGCTCAGTGCAATTCAATGGGTAGTTGGCGTGGTTTTTGGATATGTGATGAACCGAAAATATGTGTTCAAGAGCAAGAATCCCCGCATCATGAAAGAGTTTCTGGAGTTTTCAGGCGGCAGAGTGTCTACTTGGATACTGGACACAGTGATGATGATACTGTTGGTAAATATACTCTCTGTCAATGAATACGTGTCAAAGATTATAGTCGCTGTCCTGGTAATGATCGGTAACTATTTGATAAGCAAATTCTTAGTGTTTAATAAGAAAAAAGATTAAACTATCCCAAATTCTTGGAACAACTGATTACATTTTTCCTGCTTAAGCATCATTGGCAGGATTTGAAAGTCCGGAGTTTATATGCTCCGGATCATTTCTTTTACCAGTGCTGCTGAATGCTTCGCCGCCGCAGCCTCAAATACGGGGTATTCCACTTCCGAGCTGTCGTCCGCCTTATCGGAGATGGCTCGGATAATCACAAAGGGGATTTCATTTAAGTATGCACCGTGAGCGATGGCAGCTCCTTCCATCTCAGCACAGTCGCCTGCAAACTGTTGAATTAGCCGGTTCTTAACCTCCTTGCTGGATATGAACTGGTCGCCGCTGACTACCCGGCCCAGTACTGCGTGAATATCAGGATTGACCTTCTCGCAGGCTTCCTTCGCCAGCTCTGCCATCCGCCGGTCCGCGGGAAATTCACGCACGCCCAACTGTGGCACCTCTCCGGGCTGATAGCCAAAGATTGTTGCGTCCACGTCATGATGCAGAGCGTCCGTTGAAATTAGAATATCACCTATATCCAGCTTCGCATTCAGGGAGCCAGCCACACCAGTGTTAATGATGTGCGTAACCTGAAACAAGTCTGCCAGCAGCTGTACACACAGGGCAGCGTTCACTTTACCCACACCGCTGCGAACGATAACTACGGATGCTCCATTTAAGACGCCCTCAAAAAACTCCATACCTGCTTTCTTTTCCACTCTGGAGACGGTCATCTCCTTCTTCAGGGATTCTACCTCCAGCTCCATTGCGCCGATAATACCAATCTTGCTCATTTCTATTTTAATTCCTTTCATGGATTTTACAGCAAAAGGTAGCACAAGCTGTCCATATTTTTCTTTTAAAAGCCTTTATCTGTCACAGCACTACCACAAATAAAAATACAAGCGTCACTGTGGATACACAAGCCTGCTCTCGTCAATGCAATAAAGCACCTCATCCAGATACTTCTTAGCCAGATACTTTGCCATTCCCAGATTCATATCCAAATAATTGCCGCAGTCCTTGGGATCTGCGCCGGGCACCTGACCCTCAAAATCCCGTATAAACTCGTACATTTCCGTCATCAATGGCACGATGTCCGATGAACTCAAATCCCCTGCCAGCAACAGGTAAAATCCGGTGCGGCAGCCCATGGGGCCAAAGTAGATTGTCTTGTCCTGATACTGGGGATGATTGCGCAGGAAGGTAGCTCCCAGATGCTCGATGGTATGTACCTCGGCTGTATTCATCACCGGTTCCTCGTTGGGGCTGGTCATACGCAGATCAAATGTTGTAATCACCTCCGCACCCACAGTATCTTTCCGTGACACATAGACACCGGGCTGGAGTTTGATATGATCTATTGTGAAGCTTGCAATTTTTTCCATTTTTCGTATTCCTTTCTGTTAAATAGTAGTTGTAATTTAAGTATACACTAATTTTGCAGGAATGAAAATACTATGCTAATGACTTTTTCATTCTGTCAGGGGTTCACCACATTCCTACTGTCGCCCCTCAAAAACGCTTGAATATTCTTATAAGCTTCCTCCACACAGCGAGTTCTGGCCTCCACACTGGCCCAGGCCAGGTGGGGCGTAATAATCAGCTGATTACTGTCCTTCAGCCGGCTCAGAGGATTGCTTTCCTCCAGCGGCTCCCGCTCCACCACATCCAGCCCTGCTGCCGCGATTTCCTCCGCCACCAGAGCCTCATACAAATCTTTATTATTTACCACAGGCCCTCTGGCTACATTGATCAGCACCGCCGTCCGCTTCATCTTTTTCAGAGCAGCAGCGTCAATGAAATTCCTGGACAGGTCGCTCAGGGGACAATGCAGAGACAGAAAATCGCTTTCCGCCAGCAGTGTATCCTTATCCACCTGAGGATAATCCGTACAAGTGCTTTTCCCCGTAATAGAGTGGAAAATTACCTTGCACCCAAATGCCGCCGCTATTTGTGCCACACGCCTGCCGATATTTCCCATTCCCACAATGCCCCACGTCTTGCCTTCCAATTCCGTGAATGGCAGATCAAAGTTGGAAAAACGGTCCTGAGCACTGTACTGACCGGATTTTACATACTGATCATAATGAAACAGCTTCTGGCTCAAAGCCAGAGCTAATGCAAATGTGTGCTGAGCCACCATGCCGGTGCAGTAGTCCCTTACGTTCGTAACCTTAATCCCTCTGGAACTACAGTACTCCAGATCACAATTGTCAAAACCGGTGGCAAACTCGCAGATCAGCTTCACGTTGGGCGCGTCCTTCAATGTTTCCTCCCGCATGGGAGACTTGTTGGCAATCACAATGTCCGCATCCTTCACCCGCTGCCGCACCTCATCCACTGTCACAGTATTGGGGTAGATTGTCACCTCCCCAAAATCCTTGATACAGTCAACCGACACATCTGTGCCCACGCTGTTTCTCTCTAATATTACAATTTTCATAATGCCTCTCATTCTGCCATCTTACTGCATTTATTATATGCATATCAGACTATAACAAAGTCAGTGTCTTTTACCTTTCCAACAATAGAAAGTACGCTCCGTGAGCTTTCTATTGTCAAGAATAAAATGCACTCTGCCCGAGGACAGAGTGCACCGGATTCCCATATTATTTCAATCTTGCCAACAAAGCCTCTCTCTGCTCTTCATAGCCGGGCTTTCCCAGAAGTGCGAACATGTTCTTCTTGTAGCTCTCCACACCGGGCTGGTTGAAGGGATTCACACCCAGCAGGTAACCGCTTATGCCGCAGGCAAACTCAAAGAAGTAGAACAGCTCGCCCAGGTAAAACTCGTTTACCTCAGGGATATTCACCACGAAGTTGGGCACCTGGCCGTCGGTGTGTGCCAGGATCGTTCCGTTCATAGCGCTCTTGTTCACGAAATCGACGGTCTTTCCAGCAAGATAATTCAAGCCGTCCAGATCAACAGGCTCTGTGCCGATGATAATCTCCTCCCTTGAGGTCTCCACGTTCAGTACCGTCTCAAACAGGATTCTCGCGCCGTCCTGAATAAACTGACCCATGGAGTGCAGATCCGTGGTCAGGTCCACGCTTGCAGGAAACAGACCCTTCTGATCCTTGCCCTCGCTCTCACCGTACAGCTGCTTCCACCACTCGGAAACATAATGCAGAGCAGGTTCATAGTTTGCCAGAATTTCTATGCTCTTGCCCTTGCGCAGCAGGATATTGCGCAGAGCCGCATATTGAAGCGCATCGTTGCTCTCAAAATCATTCTCCAGGGCACGCTTTCTTCCGCTTGCAGCGCCTTCCATCAGCTTGTCGATGTCTGCTCCGCTGACTGCGATGGGAAGCAGGCCCACGGCCGTGAGTACGGAAAAACGTCCGCCCACATCATCAGGCACAACAAAGGTAGCATAACCTTCTTCGTCAGCCAGATTTTTCAGGCTTCCCCTAGCCTTGTCAGTTGTGGCATAAATCCTTTTTGCAGCGCCCTCCTTGCCGTACTTCTTCTCCAGAATCTCCTTGAATACGCGGAAAGCAATAGCGGGCTCTGTCGTGGTACCGGATTTAGAAATCATGTTGATAGAGAAATCCCTGTCACCCACCACATCCATCAGATGCTTCAGATATGTAGAGCTGATGGAGTTACCACAGAAATAAATTTCGGGGGTCTTTCTCTGATCCTTGCCAATCACATTATAAAAGCTGTGCCCCAGGAATTCAATGGCCGCCCTTGCACCCAGATAAGAACCGCCGATACCAATCACCAGGAGCACCTCAGAATCGCTCTGAATCTTCTTTGCTGCCTCCTTGATCCTGGCGAACTCCTCTTTGTCATAATCCACCGGCAGATCCACCCAGCCCAGAAAATCATTTCCTGCACCGTTCTTTGACACCAGCACCTCCTTGGCATCCAGCGTCAGCTTCTTCATATAGCCGATTTCCTCCTGTGAGATGAAGGCCCCGGCCTTAGAATAATCAAATGTAACCTGTTTGCTCATATTCTCGCTCCTTTTCCCAGATTTCCGCAGCCGAAACATGCCATTCGGCTCTCAATCTGCTTTTGTCCTTAGTGTAGCAAAGAAATTTGGCAAATTCAAGCAAAACATGAATCAAAGAACTTTTATAGCATTATAATGCCAGAAATTCTCTCAGCAGAGATTCCAACTCCTCCTCTGTAGGTGGCTGGCTTACATTGTCCTCCGCTTTCTCCTTAACCTGATCTTCATGGCCTTCCTCTTCCCTGTTTTCTGCAAAACGCTCGGCCACAGCTAAAAGATCCCGCTTTTCCTCCGGACTAAGCTTTCCCCCGATGGGCATCAGGTCTACCGTCTTCTTATTTTTTCTACCATTCATTGCGCCAATCCTACCGTTTCTTACATTCCCTGCACTGTTCAGATGCTTTGTCATACCTGACATGTTTTCAAATATTTCTTCTCCGTAAAGCATCTCAATATCCTGACGGGTCACATCAATTCGAGGCGAAAGGTGGTTTTCCAAATAATCCACCAAATTTACTTTAAGCACTCGCTTTCTTCCCTTGATATCCACCACTGTTGACACTGAGAAATACAGATACAACCCTATAAAGCTCACTATGTAAAACGGAAGAATTTCTCCCAGAGTCTTTCCTCCGACAATACATCGGCAAATGCCAACACCGGAAAACACAACCGACAGGAGCATGGCTTGTCCTGACAGATGATACATCATACTGAAAGACAAATGGCCAAAGCTGAGCCGATTCAGGAACTTGTCCACGAAAACAGGAATATTAGCCACACCATTGCTGAGTTGATAACAGTTTGCAAATTTTAGTTTGCACTGTTTCAGCATTTTGTTCTTGGTCGTTGCCATATTATCTGCCTCACGAATCATTTTTTGATAGAGCAGTCCCAGGAATATCCTTAGAAAAATACTCAACACCAGGCAGCCCAGCATGAGTCCTGTAATCACCTTTTCTTCCTTAAAAATGTCAAACATACGGGAGCACCTCTTTTCTATGTGAGTTTCTTTCATTTTACTCCAACAATATTCCAATTTATAGATTTTTTCATCGTCAAGTTCCCGGCGTTTATGACATATCCTGCCAAAAAACAAGATTGTATATGTCATTGCTAACCATTTCTGCATGATTGAACTGTTACAAATCATTGACTGTCCGTTCAATGATTGTCACAATATGCATTTCATTGACAAAAACCCCCTGTAATTATAAAATAATACTTGATATAATACCCGCAAGAGCAGAGGCAACTTGCGGAAACATGGTATCATAAGTAAAATGATATACATAAATAACAACTCGCTTTGTAAAATAATAAAGAGGGAACTTAAGAAAGGTGGTATTATTATGAGGTACAAGACACAGGGAACCTGCTCACAGGAAATTGAAGTCGAGCTTAAGGATGGAGTGATCGACTCAGTTGCATTTATAGGGGGCTGTAATGGCAACCTTAAAGGCATCAGCGCTCTGGTGAAGGGTATGAAACCCCAGGATGCTATTGAACGTCTCAAAGGAATCCGCTGTGGCATGAAACCTACTTCCTGCCCTGATCAGCTGGCACATGCACTGGAGAGCATGCTGTAGGATTAGTCCTTTATTATTATTGCAAAAAGAGGTTTTGCTATGAAGAAAATTGTGATGACCGGAGGCGGAAGCGCCGGACATGTCACGCCCAATATTGCCCTGCTCCCTGCTCTCAGGGATGCCGGATACGAAATCACATATGTGGGCTCCTACGACGGTATAGAAAAGAGGTTAGTCGGTGATTTTGACATCCCCTATGTAGGCATTGCGACCGGTAAATTCAGACGTTATCTGGATATTAAAAATCTGACAGATCCTTTCCGGGTAATCAAGGGCTTTTCGGAAGCGCGAAGATTTCTGAAAACCTATCAGCCCGACGTCGTGTTCTCCAAGGGTGGATTTGTCAGTGTTCCGGTAGTGCGGGCGGCTGCATCTCTTGGCATTCCGTGTATTATCCACGAGTCTGACATGACGCCGGGACTTGCCAATAAGCTCTGCATTCCCGTAGCTAAGAAAGTATGCTGCAACTTTCCTGAGACCTTAAAACTGCTTCCTGCCAACAAGGCAGTTCTCACAGGCTCTCCCATCCGGGCAGAACTCTCTAAGGGTAACAAGCTGGCGGGACTGGATATGTGCGGCTTCAGCGCTAACGATCCCGTTATTATGGTGATTGGCGGCAGTCTGGGCGCCACTAATGTAAATAAAGCAGTCAGAGAAGCTCTTCCCAGACTGCTGACAGATTTTCAGGTGGTGCATTTGTGCGGAAAAGGCAAGGTAGATAACCTGTTGCTGAACACTCCCCGCTATAAACAATTTGAATACATCAAAACAGAACTTAAAGACATCTTTGCCATGGCTGACCTGGTAATCTCCCGTGCCGGTGCCAATGCCATCTGTGAGCTTTTGGCTCTGAAAAAACCGAATATCCTAATTCCGCTTCCTTCCTCCAGTAGCCGGGGAGACCAGCTGTTAAATGCCAGGTCTTTTGAAGCTCAGGGCTTCTCTATTGTGCTGGACGAGGATGATTTGACGCCGGATCTGCTGGCAGACAAAGTTCATGAACTTTATTTTACCAGACAGACCTATCATGACGCCATGAGTAAGAGCGGTCAGATGGATTCCATTCAGACCATCATGAACCTGATTAATGAAGCATGTTCAAAATGAATTAATTCCTGCAATCATTTACTTACTACATGACAGTTGTGTCATATTGAGCTCTTTCACCGCCAATGTATTTCAGTCTGGTACGGGCGCACACTACATGGGCATCTCCAATCTCTCTGGTTCGAATCCGCACCGGTACGGCCACATCCCTCAGGTGCATGCCTATCAACGTATCTCCGATGTCCATGCCCGCATGTGCCTTAATATGCTCCACAGCCACCGGGCAGTCAAATGCCTTATAAGCAGCTGTTGCAAAAGACCCCCCTGCCTTGGGCTGCGGTACTACATTCACAATCTCATAGCCGTAGCGCTCAGCAGCTTCCTTCTCCAGAATCAACGCCCTGTTCAAATGCTCACAGCACTGCGCCGCCAGATAGACACCCGCCTCCTGAGTCGCCTGATACAGACCTCCAAATACAGCCTCCGCCAGCTCCGGGCTCGAAAATGTACCAATAGTGATCCCTCCCACCTCGCTGGTGGAGCAGCCCACAACAAGGAGCTGGTCTTCCTCCAGCTTAGCCACCTCCAGAAGCTCCTTGGCTGCTCTGTATGCCTCTTCGCCGATGATCGTCATTTCTTCCGTCATACACATTCCTCCCATCCGGGCATTAATATCAGCGTTCGCCGATATATTTTGCCTCACCCGGTTTCACTGTCAGGATACCCTCTTTTGTGCTCACCCATACATTCACGGCTGTAGGGTTGTACATGGTCAGCCCATCTGCTGAAAATACCTGAGCCCTGGTAGCTTCAATATAATAGCAGATTTCGATGTTTGTGGCATACCAGATATCTTCCTTGCCCGCCATCTTCTCCACAAAGGCCTCAATCACGCTCCAGTCGCCGGAATTACCAAACTCGTAGCTGTGTCCCCAGACATACATAAGGGGCAGCTCGTAATAATTCGCCACATCCAAGAACTGGTCACCCAGCTCCAGCAGACGGTAGTCATGGTGACAGGTGGGATGCCACGCCATAAAATCCGCAGGCGGGAAAAAACCTCCTGTACTCTGTACCGTACGGGAGTACTTGATGCCCAACTTCCTTGCAGTCTCCATTACCTCGCTATTATAATTTCCGAAGGCATAGGACAGACCTTGTACCAACCCGCCGGTCAATTTTTCCAGCGTTTTCCTGTCGTCCTGAAGTTCCAGAATCAGCTGCTGCACGGAAAGTGTGGTAGGATTTCTGTGCTGCACACCATGGCAGGCAATTTCATGCCCCAAATAAACATGCTCCAATTCTTCGATACCAATATAAAATGACCCTTCACCTTGCTCCAGATTCCCGGAATTTAGATGAAATGTTGCTTTCATTCCGGCGCTGCGAAACAGCTCGGCTAATTTTCTGTCAAAAATCTGTCCGTCATCATAGCTGAATGTCAAAGCCTTCCTCTTACCTTGAGGATACACAAATCTCATATTTTCCTCGCTTTCTGTCAGTAACAGCAGCTATCGTATTACTGCTTTCCAACTTTCAATAATTTACAGTCCCTCATCAAACCACACGCTGTATGAGAGCTTTACTTAATAATAGCACAATACACTGAAAAACAACACTATTTTCTTCTATTTGGAATATAGTAGAGGGAAGCTTAATATAATACAGGAGATGTATATGCAGCTGATTCCTTCTCTCCTGTTCGGAATTTCTGCCAGTCTGGATGCGCTGCTGGTGGGTGTCAGTTTTGGGCTCCGCGGAGTTCACATCCGACCACTGCAAAATCTTTTTATCAGCCTGATTGCCCTGCTGGGCACCTGCCTGTCGGTAGGTCTGGGCGGCCTTGTGACACCTTTACTTCCTCCGATGATGGGCAACTGTGTGGGCAGCCTGATTCTGATGCTTCTTGGCATCTATTACATTACGAAATGGATCTTGACAGCTCTGCAGAACCAAGTACAGGATCATCGCTCTGAATCAGATCCACCCGCCTTGATCTCAACAGAACAGACATTACCCTGTCTGACTGCCCCCCAGGTTCTTCTCTTAAGCCTTACTTTGACCGCTAACAACTTAGGGATAGGTCTCAGCGCTAGCATGGCAGGCTTAACTCTGATACCGGCTGCTACCGCAACCTGCATTTGTTCTGTTCTTTTCCTCTATCTTGGCAATCACCTGGGACAATGCAGACTTTTGCAGCTGATCGGCGGCTTGACAGACCCGATTTCAGGCCTACTGCTAGTATTTTTAAGCCTGATCCAACTCTTTTTCTGAACACAAGTCTACAGCGAAATAGGCTTTGCACCTGTTTCGCGCTACATATCATTATCTGAAGTCTAGCTGCTTTTATAGTTTCTGTGCATAAAATCCCGCCCCAAGGAAAAATTAAACATGATGGTTATTATGTAAGGAGAATAAATTCGTTTATGAACTTGTCTGTAAATCTGGATGAAAACATAAATTACCTGAAGGAAAATATGCCTTTGAATGACAGCTTCGACCTGATGAGCAGACCCTTAAAGCTTGGCCGGACAAGAGCCTTTTTCCTGGGTATAAACGGATTCTGTAAAACGGAAATTCTTCAGCGGATCTTTTCCGACCTGCAGGATCCCCTGTATATGCAGGATGATTGGGTAGAAAACATTGCCGACTATGTCAATTCAAAGATAGGCTATGCTCAGACAAGCCTTACTGACTCCTGGGATACGGTATTTCGCAGCGTGCTCAGCGGTCCCGCGGCGCTTTTTATAGATGGCTTTTCACAGGCAGTGTTGATTGATGCCCGCACCTATCCGACCCGGAGCATGTCGGAACCGGACCTGGAAAAAACTACCAAGGGTGCCCGGGATGGCTTTGTGGAAACACTGCTGCTCAATGCCAACCTGATCCGAAGGAGAGTACGCACACCTCAGTTATGCTTTGCCATGCATAGCGTGGGAAACGAAAGCCGTACGGATGTGGCAATTGCGTATCTGAAAAATACCGTGAACAGAGAATTATTGCAAAAGCTCTCTGATACCATTGATGCTCTAGAGGTCACCTCTCTGACCATGGACTCCAAAAGTCTGGAGGAGCTGCTGCTTCCAAAGCATTGGTGGAATCCTCTGCCCAATATCCAGATGACGGAACGGCCTGACGTGGCATGCAGCTATCTAGAGGAAGGGCACATTCTGATACTGGTGGATAATTCCCCCCTGGTGTTGATTCTGCCCTGCTCCATCTTTCAGTTTACTCAAAGCCCTGACGATTATTACAACAGCCCGGCTGTAGGAACTTATTTCCGATTGGTACGGTTTCTGTGTATTCCTGTGAGTTTATTATTGATGCCTCTATTTCTGCTGTTGGCAGCATATTTCCCCGATTTTTCCCTGGAAATCGGATTGCTGTCGGAGGCAGCATCTCCTCATAGAGTCTTTCTTTACGTGCTGGCAGTAGAATTCCTGTTAGATTTATTCAAACACGCCTCCGCACTGAGCTCAGGTAAATTCTCCGGTTCCCTTTCGTTGATCAGCGGTCTGATCATCGGGGATATCGCAGTGAGCTTGAACTGGGCTTCCGTAGAGGTTCTATTTTACGCAGCAGTGACACTTCTGGCCACCCTCTCCATCAGCGGTACCGAATTTGCCGACGGACTGCGCATCTACCGAATCCTGTTGATTCTTGCCACAGGTTTTTTCGGCTTGCCGGGATTTCTGGTAAGTCTGGCGCTAATTCTATTGTCCATCGCCACCACACCCACCTTCGGAGGCTTCAGCTACCTCTGGCCACTGTTTCCTTTCAACAAAAAAGCCCTGGGCAGACTGCTTTTCCGCAGTCCTACGCCCAAGGCTCAGCCAACAACAATTTGGAGCAGAGGGAAAATTAATGCAACAAAAAAGCGATAGACGGGACTCGAACCCGCGATTTCCACCTTGGCAAGGTGGCGCTCTACCAACTGAGCCACTATCGCATACTACTTTTGTTGAAAATAACCATCACTGTATTTCTTACAGCAATGGTTATTTTACATGGTAATATGTAAAAAGTCAAGTAGTCATTTTAAAATAAAGGTGTTCAATAATGATCTTCAGCATGCACTTTTTACTGATAAAGCGAGCGTAACAGTTACACTCCCAGATAGCAGTGGAAACCGCCGTCTACCGGCAGAACTACTCCGGTCACAAAGCTGCTGCCCTTGGGGCTTACCAGAAACAAAAGCGCCCCGATCAAGTCTTCGGGTTCTCCATATTTTCCCATGGGCGTGCTGTCAATGATCTTTTTGCTTCTTGGCGTGGGAGTTCCGTCAGGATTAAAATGCAGCGCGTGGTTCTGGGTCGTCTGGAAAAAGCCAGGGGCAAGCGCATTGACGCGGATGCCGCTCTTTGCAAAATAATTTGCCGCCCACTCGGTAAAGTTGGAGATTGCGGCCTTTGCGCTGGAATATCCGGGAATCCTGGTCAGAGGACCATAGGCTCCCATACTGGATATATTGATAATATTGGCATTCTCCTGACCTACCATACTGGCGCCGAAAATCTGGGTGGGAAGCATTGTACCATACAGGTTCAAATCTAGCTCTTTGCGTACATTATCCATATCCGTGGTAAAGAAATTCAACATATCTCCTTCCGCATCCGCAAATTGATCCTGAGGAATTGCCGCACTCTTTACCGCTCCACCGGCGCAGTTCACCAGAATATTGATCCTTCCCCACTTATCCAGAATGACTTTCCTTGCCTGCTCCAGGCTCTCCCTGCTGAGCACATCCGCAGACACTGTGATCGCCTCGCCGCCAGCGTCTTCAATGTCCTTCTTCACAGGATCGCCATGCTCCGCCTGCCTGCCCAGGATAGCCACCTTCGCACCGCAAAGCGCCAGCGCCCGGCAGAACATTCCGCCTATGATACCGCTTCCGCCTGTGACCACCACCACCTGGCCGGACAGATCGATTTTAAAAGGTAATTCCATGATGCTCTCCTCCCTTCATTCTATACCTGCAAATATTATGTAATGTCGCTTTAAAGCTGTGCTTTGATCTTGCTGATTATTTCTTCATATTCCTCCTGGCTAAGGTACACCTGACCTGGATTCATCTGAAATACGCCGCCCCACTCGAATTGCTCTTTATACTTGGGCACCAGGTGAAAGTGAAGATGGCATCCGCCGTCTCCGTAAGCTCCATAGTTCACCTTGTCGGGATGAAATGCAGCATGGATGGCTTTGGAAGCTCGAGCCACATCGGCAAAAAAGGCATTCCGATCCGCCTCGCTGATGTCCACCAGCTCGCTGACATGATCCTTGTAGGCCACGATGCAACGTCCAGGGTGACTTTGTTCCTTAAAAAGAATAAGTGTGCTGACGCTCAGGTCGCAGATATAAATACCAAAGGCATCCAGCAGCTCTCCTCTCATACAATAACCACAGTTCTGATCTTTCATTACAATCCGCCTCCTTTATTTGCAACTGATATTTCCTCTCATAGTTCTTATTCTCCCACACTCAAATTTTAGCATATTCATGAGATTCTATCAAGATTTAAAGGCTTTCCAGAGTGATAGAGGGTGCATATATCCTGCCTTATTCACTTATACTGCCATCCGGGTTGTGCCAAATATATTTTGTCCAATTTCCCGCTGCATCATATACATACTCAGTCCAACCACGCATGTTACCATCTGAGTCGTACCATATATCCCTTGTGTCGCGGCCGCCTGCATCATATTCAAATTCTACCCACTCACGTATACTGCCATCCGGATTATACTGTGTGTATTTTGTTTCGTTGCCGCGCGCATCATATTCACGGCAAAATTCTATACTGCCATCCGGATTATACTGTGTGTATTTTGTTTCGTTGCTGCGCGCATCATATTCGTACTCGGTCCAACTACTTATGCTGCCATCCGAGTTATACCATGTTTCTTTTGTTCTGTTGCCGCGTCCATCACGTTCAAATTCTCCCCATTCACGTATGCTGCCATCCGGGTTATACCATGTAGACTTCGCCAAGTTTCCGTCTGTATCATATT
>JAFLRO010000072.1 GCA_022511425.1 Acetatifactor sp. | reverse complement strand
CTCATAAAGATGCCGCAAAAGGCAGCGGCATCTTTAAATTGCACAGTGAATACCAACCCACAGGCGACCAGCCCCAGGCCATAGAAGCCCTGGTAAAAGGCTTCAAGGAAGGCAACCAATTCCAGACTTTACTGGGTGTCACGGGATCCGGCAAGACCTTTACCATGGCGAATGTCATACAGCAGCTTCAGAAGCCCACCCTGGTCATCGCGCATAACAAGACTCTTGCCGGTCAATTATACGGTGAGTTTAAAGAATTCTTCCCTGAAAATGCAGTGGAATATTTTGTCTCCTACTATGATTATTATCAGCCGGAGGCCTATGTGCCTTCTTCTGACACTTATATTGCCAAGGACTCTTCCATCAACGATGAGATTGACAAGCTGCGCCTGTCCGCCACCGCCTCTCTGACTGAGCGAAAAGACGTGATCGTGGTGGCCAGCGTCTCCTGTATTTACGGTCTGGGCAGCCCCGACGAATATCAGGACATGGTGGTATCCCTGCGGCCGGGCATGATCAAGGACCGGGATCAGGTACTGCGGGAACTGGTGGATATCCAGTACACCAGGAACGAGATGGACATGCAGCGTGGCTGCTTTCGGGTTCATGGGGATGTAATTGAGGTGTACCCTGCACAGGGCGGTGACTATTTTATCCGCATTGAGTTTTTCGGGGATGAGATTGACCGGATCACGGAGGTGGAGCCTTTGTCCGGAAAGGTTCATGCCGCCTTGAACCATATCGCCATCTTCCCAGCCTCTCATTATGTGGTCTCCCAGGACAAAATTAAGGCTGCCTGCGACAATATCGAGAAAGAGATGGAGGAGAGGGTGCGCTTTTTCAAGGGGGAGGACAAGCTCATTGAAGCCCAGCGCATTGCGGAGCGTACAAACTTTGACGTGGAAATGCTGCGGGAGACAGGTTTCTGCTCCGGTATAGAGAACTATTCCAGACATCTGAATGGTATGCCGCCGGGAGCTCCGCCCATGACGCTGATGGACTTCTTTCCGGATGATTTTCTTATCATTATAGACGAGTCCCACATGACCATTCCCCAGATCCGGGGCATGTATGCCGGGGATCGCTCACGGAAGACTACATTGGTGGATTATGGTTTCCGTCTGCCCTCAGCACTGGACAACAGACCTTTGAATTTTCAGGAGTTTGAATCCCACATCGATCAGATGATGTTTGTATCCGCAACGCCTTCAGACTACGAGGCGGAGCACGAGCTGCTGCGGACGGAGCAGATCATCCGCCCTACGGGCCTGCTGGATCCGGAGGTGGATGTGCGTCCGGTGGAGGGGCAGATTGATGATCTTATCGCTGAGGTCAATAAGGAGACGGAAAAGCATAACAAGGTGCTGATTACCACTCTCACCAAGCGGATGGCGGAAGATCTCACTGATTATATGAAGGAAGTGGGTATCCGAGTGAAATATCTGCATTCGGATATCGACACCTTGGAGAGGGCGGAGATTATCCGTGATATGCGTCTGGATGTGTTTGATGTGCTGGTAGGTATCAACCTTCTCCGTGAGGGTCTTGACATCCCGGAGATTTCTCTGGTGGCCATTCTGGATGCAGACAAGGAAGGATTCCTGCGAAGCAGCACCTCCCTGATCCAGACCATCGGACGTGCTGCCAGAAATGCTGACGGTCATGTAATCATGTATGCGGACACCGTTACCGAGTCCATGCAGATTGCCCTGGACGAGACCAACCGTCGCCGTGCGATACAAATGAGATATAATGAAGAAAACGGCATCACACCCCAGACTATCAGAAAAGCTGTCAGGGATCTGATTAGTATCTCCAAGGTCATTGCCAAGGAAGAAATGCGGTTTGAGAAGGATCCTGAATCCATGAGCCGAAAGGAGCTGGAGAAGCTGATCGCGGAGATTCAGAAAAAGATGCAGCGTGCCGCTGCAGACCTGAATTTTGAGGCAGCTGCAGAGTTGAGGGATAAGATGATCGAGCTTAAGGGGAAGCTTCGGGATTTGGAGGAGGATTAGTAATGAAACCTGCGAAAGGTTTGCTTAAGATAGTAGTTCTTATGTTAGCACTATTTCAGTTGTCGGCTTTAAGATATTCTTCTATGGCCGCTTCTATGACCACAGATAGTATAAACAGTGATTATGATATAAGCAGTGATAGCTATACGGATGAGAGCTATGTTTTTGACTTAGATGATTTAGAAAGCGACCAAATAAAGAAACTGTATAACCTGAAAGAAGAAGAGATTCCTTCAAAATATAATTTAAAAGACGTAATTGAAATTTATGTGGAAGATCAGGGCACATGGGAGCTGTGTGATCTGTTCGCAAGCATGAAAAGCATTGAGACCAATTATGCGCTGAAAACAGGAAATTCCGTCGATCTGTCAGAAAGGTATATGGATTATATCTCTTCAAAGCTGCTTTATGGAGATAGAGAACTTGAAAGTCTCAGCAACGGAACTACGATGCTATTCGCATCAAAATATGGAGTGCCGTCAGAAAGCGAGATTACAAAAGAATATTATTCAGACTTAACAGCCATAACGAATGCAACGCCTGTATGCAGAGTGGTAAGTACGGTAGATTTTAAAGAATTAAATAAAACAGATACCACAAACCTCAGATTACTTAATATTATAAAACAACATATTCTAAAATACGGTTCATTATCCGTTGGCATTTGTTCGCCTGATCTGGCATCAGGAGTTTACCACTATGAAAATGATGCTTATTACTACAAAGAAGGTATCATAGATGCTGTATTAAGACCCAACCATCAGGTTAGTATAGTGGGGTGGGATGATGATTATTCAAAAGATAATTTTACTGAAAGACCGGAAATTGACGGAGCGTTTATCTGTTTAAATTCATGGGGAGAAAATTGGGGACAAAACGGATATTTTTATGTTTCCTATGATGCATTGAGTGCATTCGAGTCGTTACATGGAGTTCTAGATACGCAGGAATGTATTCCCGAAAATGAATACACTTATTCGGAAGGCCTCTATACAACTGGAAATGTAATGGAAGCAAACAGGATTGACAAGTATTATGGCGTTGTATATGATACGCAAACACAGGGAGAATATTTGACTCACTTAGCGCTGGCGCTTACATCTAATCCGGCAAAAGTAAAGCTGTACTGCAATCCTTATGACGGAGAATTTGACAGCAGTAAATACATTTATTTAGGAGAAACGACTATTGGGTTCTGGAGCGATACACTAATGAACTGGAAAAATCCAATAGAACTTAAAGGCAATCAATTTGCTCTTGTATTCGAAGTAAATTATGATGATGAAATGAATGATGATTTCATAAATAATTATCCAAGTTTATCTCATGATACGCATGAGATCATAAAAGGGCATTTTTATAATGGAAGCAGTTTAGATTCCGGTCTTGAGCTTCTCGATTATGATCTGCAGTTATATGTTTACACAACAAATATAGAGCATGTTACGCAAACTCCGTCAGACCTCGGCCAAAATGAGCCGCAAGAAAATAATGAACAGATCGGGCAGGAACAGGAAGCATTAACAAGTACAGAAAACGATGATGAAGTTAATACGGAGAGCAATCATAATACATTCCTTATGGCTGTCATGGGGATAATATTGCTCCTAATTGCTTTTTTTGTTTTAGCAGTGGTCATAATAAATAAAGTCCGTAATAAGTGAGGGTTTTTAGGAGTAAATTTGAATTAGTTCCAGATTAATTATCAAATATAATGAGCCTAAAAACAAAACGAATATAACCAAAACAAATATTTAAACAAATCATAACGAGCAAGGAGACCTTCGCTATGGAACAACCCAAGAAGATGCGCCCCCGCGAATATATCAAGATTCGCGGCGCCCAGGAGCACAACCTGAAAAATATTGATGTAGACATTCCCAGAAACGAACTGGTGGTTCTGACAGGTATGTCAGGTTCCGGGAAATCCTCTCTGGCCTTTGACACCATCTATGCCGAAGGCCAGCGCCGATACATGGAATCCCTGTCCTCCTACGCCCGCATGTTCCTGGGCCAGATGGAGAAACCTAATGTGGAGAAGATTGAGGGACTCTCTCCGGCTATCTCCATCGATCAGAAATCTACCAACCGTAACCCCCGCTCCACCGTGGGTACTGTGACGGAGATATACGACTATTTCCGCCTTCTGTATGCGCGGATCGGTATTCCTCATTGCCCCAATTGTGGCCGGGAGATTGCACGGCAAACGGTGGATCAGATGGTGGATCAGATCATGGCTCTCAGGGAGGGCACAAGGATTCAGCTGCTGGCGCCTGTGGTCAGGGGCCGGAAAGGTGAACACGCCAAGGTGCTGGATCGGGCCAAGAGGGGCGGATATGTCCGTGTCCGTGTGGACGGAAGCCTCTACGAGCTGACAGAAGAGATTGTCCTGGATAAAAATGTTAAGCATAATATTGACATTGTGGTGGACAGGCTAGTGGTGAAGGCTGGCATTGAGCGCCGTCTGGCGGACTCTATTGAGAATGTGCTGGAGCTGGCGGAAGGTCTGCTGGTAGTTGACGTGATTGATGGAGAGCCCCTGACTTTCAGCCAGAGTTTTTCCTGCCCTGACTGCGGCATCGGCATCAGCGAGATCGAGCCCAGAAGCTTCTCTTTCAACAACCCCTTTGGTGCCTGTCCGGTATGCTTTGGGCTGGGCTATAAGATGGAGTTTGACATTGACCTGATGATTCCTGACCAGCGCCTGAGCATTAATGAGGGAGCTATTACAGTCATGGGCTGGCAGTCCTGCATGGACAAGACCAGCTTCACCAACGCGATCCTTCAGGCGCTCTGTAAAGAGTATCAGTTTGATCTGGATACTCCCTTTGAGAAATATCCTGAGAAGGTCAGAAGAATTCTTATTTATGGCACAGATGGCAAGGAGGTTGAGGTCCACTATCAGGGTCAGAGAGGCCGGGGCGTGTATCCTGTGGCTTTCGAGGGACTGATCCGCAATGTGGAGCGCAAATATAAAGAGACCTTCTCCGACACCATGAAGCAGGAGTACGAGACATTTATGCGCATTACTCCCTGTAAGGAATGTAATGGAATGCGTTTGAAGAAGGAATCGCTGGCGGTCACTGTCTGCGATAAAAATATCCATGAGATTACTTCCATGTCCATAGGAGGCTTAAGTGATTTCTTAAAGACCATGAATCTCACCAGCCAACAGCAGCTCATCGGTAAGCAGATTCTGAAAGAGATTGGGGCCCGGGTAGGTTTTCTTGTGGATGTGGGATTGGAGTATTTGTCTCTGTCCAGAGCCACGGGAACTCTATCCGGCGGAGAAGCACAGAGAATCCGTCTTGCGACCCAGATCGGTTCCGGTCTGGTAGGTGTCTGCTATATCCTGGACGAGCCCAGCATTGGGCTGCACCAGAGAGACAACGATAAGCTGCTGAACACCTTAAAGAGCCTCCGGGATCTGGGTAATACCCTGATCGTGGTGGAACATGATGAAGACACCATGCTGGCGGCGGATTACGTGGTTGACATTGGTCCCGGCGCCGGTTCTCACGGCGGCGAGGTGGTGGCTTGCGGCACTGCGGAGGAGATCAAGAAGGTGCCAGAGTCCATTACAGGGCAGTATCTGAGCGGAGAGAAGCAGATTCCTGTGCCAACGAAACGCAGAAAGCCCACGGGCTGGATCAAGGTTTTGGGCGCTCAGGAGAACAACCTGAAGAATATTGATGTGGAATTTCCGCTGGGCGTCATGACCTGCGTCACCGGCGTGTCAGGCTCCGGCAAAAGCTCTCTGGTAAATGAGATTATGTACAAGCACCTGGCAAGAGATCTGAACAGGGCAAGATGTATTCCCGGCAAGCATAAGGACATCAAAGGGCTGGAGCAGTTGGATAAGGTGATTGCCATCGACCAGTCTCCCATCGGCCGGACTCCCCGTTCCAATCCGGCAACCTACACCGGTGTCTTTGACCAGATCAGGGATCTGTTCGCTTCCACTGTGGATGCAAAGGCAAAGGGCTACACCAAAGGCCGGTTCAGTTTCAATGTGAAGGGTGGGCGTTGTGAGGCTTGCGGCGGCGACGGTATCATTAAAATTGAGATGCATTTCCTGCCCGACGTGTATGTGCCCTGTGAGGTCTGCGGCGGCAAGCGGTACAACCGGGAGACTCTGGATGTGAAATACAAGGGTAAGAGCATTTTTGATGTACTTGATATGACAGTGGAGGAGGCTTATACCTTCTTTGAGAATGTACCTTCCATCCGTCATAAAATAGAGACGCTTTACGATGTAGGTCTGTCCTATGTGAAGCTGGGGCAGCCCTCTACCACCCTCTCAGGCGGTGAAGCCCAGCGCATCAAGCTGGCCACAGAGCTGAGTCGCCGCAGCACCGGCAAGACCATCTACATTCTGGACGAGCCTACGACAGGTCTGCACTTTGCCGACGTGCATAAGCTGGTGGATATTCTTCACAGACTGGCGGACGGGGGAAACACGGTGGTGGTCATTGAGCACAACCTGGATGTGATCAAGACAGCGGATTACATTCTGGACATCGGTCCCGAGGGTGGCGACGGCGGCGGAACCGTGATTGCCAAGGGCACGCCCGAGGAAGTGGCAAAGAATAAGAAGTCCTATACAGGCCTTTACATTAAGAAGATGTTGGAAAAAAATACTCCTTAATCCCAATATTTCCAGCCGCTATCAGGCCCTTTTTGCAAAAAAAGTATTGACAGACTTAATTCACCACTTTATAATACTTTTTTAGTAAAGAGGGCATCATCTCTAAACATTTGCGGATTTATTTGTATACTTGTATACATAAAAAAGCACCGCTAAATGGGTGCGACTTTTTGTTTTGTTCTAGGGAGAAAGACCCAAAGACTATCTGACAGATGGCAGAAAGGGCTGCCAAAGTGTTGGATAGTTTTGTGTATTTTAAATTTAACTCTCTGAGATGTCGTTTTTCTTTAAGTAATGAGGAAATAGTGCGTTTTAGGGGTTAAAGATATATACAGTATGTTTTTGGACTTTTCATGATGGAAATTCCGAAAGTGTATTGATTCCAAAAAAGGAGGAGTAAGTTATGAAAAAGAAACTGTTATGCTTACTGCTTGTTTCTGCATCAGTCCTGAGTCTGGCTGCATGCGGCGGCAAGAGTAATGATAACGAAACCAGCGATCCCGCGACTACGCCTGATGCGTCTCAGGGTTTGGATGTGAATGAGAACTGGGACGGTGCGTACATCGAAGCAGATGATTTCAAGGCGTATATCAGCCATGATCTGGATCAGATCGTAATCGATATTCAGGATTATCTGACGGCAGATCAGGCGTCCGCAGTGAACGCAGCTGTGGCAGCAGGAAAGGATGCGATTGTGGCAGCAGGTACTGTGCTCGATGTGGAAAAGGCTTATGACGCCGCATATCAGGCAATCCTTGACTGCATTCCCAAGGCAAGCGGCATTGTTTCCTATTCGGACAGAGACGATCAGGAGCGTCTGAACATGCTGGCAATCCTGGAGACCTACGCATACAGAACAGGTAGTACCGGTCTGTCTTTGTTTGAAAACGGTAACATCCAGATGTATAACGAGCGTGTTATTCCCGGAACGGAGAATTATATTCCCGGTTACGGCTTCGGCACACTGGCGGAGGGCAGCATTACCGCTGATTTGGAGTACGAAAGCAACGACGCATGGAAACGGTATTATCATACGTTAAGTGCCACTGATCCCGGAACGCTGAACTATTTGAATAGTAAAGACTCTGATGTAGGCGATTTCTATAGCTATATCAGTGCAGCCTATTATAGTGCTTTTATGAACGCGACCAAGGACGGCTATGATTGGGTACCAGTGCTGGCTATCGGAGATATGGAAGCGCTCAACGATGACGATGGCAACGGAACAGCTACCAAGTGGAGAATGCAGGTACGTACCGGCGCTGAGGGTCTGAAGTATACTACCGGCTCTGCAATCGCCTCCCGCGCGGCCTTCAACAACAGAGATGTGGAACTGGAGGATTATCTGACTCCGTATAAATTGCTTCTTACCCAGAGTAATAAGTATTTCCGCGGTACTGAGATGGCGAAAAGTGATACCGGCGCTATCGTGGGTGTAAAGGAATTTTACAACGGTACTGCAAACGGTTTCAATCAAGCTCTCTGGGATAAGGTAGGAGTCAAGGCCTATGAGGAGGACGGAAAGAGCTATCTGGAGATTGAGTTTACTCAGGAGCTGACTCCTTTTTATGCTATGTATTATGCCAGCAGCAGTCTCTATATGCCGATTCCGCAGGATTTTCTGAATTTGGTGACCGTACAGAATTATCTGGGCTTTAATATAGATGCCACGGAGTCGCCGTTAGACAACTCCCTGTCGCTAGGCTCATATTATCTTGAGACCTACAATCAGGATCAGGAAATCGTTTACAAAAAGAATCCCAACTATGTTTATGCGGATACCAAGTACAGCATTGAGGGTGTACATTACAGAATACTTCCCGCTATAGCAGAGGATGTAGAAGCTTCCTTCAACGAGTTCCTGGCAGGACATACGGATGCCGCAAGTATTCCTCAGGCCAGACTGGACGAGTACCGTAACGATCCCCGTGCCAGGAAGACCACTGGTGACTCTGTATTCAAGCTGAACATGAACGCCTTGAGTGCGGAGGACTGGGAGAAGATGTTCGGTGAGGACGGTATTGTGGCACAGACTCCCAAGGATGAGTATTGGGAGGTAAAACCCGTTCTTAACAATGCCCATTTCCGTAAGGGGTTGATGTATTCTGTTGACCGTCAGACCTTTGCTAACGCCAGAGGCAGCATCGCTACGGTTGACTACTTCTCATCCGATTATTTGTGGAATCCGGTGGAAGGTCTCTCTTACGATAATTCTGACGAGCATAAGAGGGTTATTGCACCTTTGGTGGAAGAGACAGATGGCTATGGCTATTCTTTGGAGCTTGCCAGAGAGTATTTCCGGGTAGCTCTTTCAGAGCTTGAGGCAGAGGGCGCGTACACTCCCGGAACTGCGGAGAATCCTACGGTCATCACCATTGAGATCGCGTGGATGTACCCTCAGCATGAAGAAAACTATCACAATGAAGTGAAGTCCTATATGGAGACCGCTTTCAATGATGCCAGCGTTTCCGGAGGCAAGTACCAGCTTAATGTTGAGTTCTGGGTAGGTAATGATTGGTCTGATGTATACTACAACAAGATGATGGTGGGACAGTTTGATCTGGGCTTTGGATCCATTTCCGGAAACTCACTGAATCCTCTTGACTTTATGAGCGTTCTGTCCAGCGACCAGAATCTCTCCAACGGCTTTACCTTGAGCTGGGGTGCAGATACCAACGATGCGGATTCCTATCCCATCGTATATGATGGTCAGCGTTTCTCCTATGACGCGCTCTATCGTGCGGCGAACACGCAGGCAATCGTGGCGGATGGCAACAGTCAGGATGCGCTTACCTTCAGCTATGAGCCGATCACAAAGAACGAAGACGGAAGCTATAGCGGTGCCATGGAAATTACGGCAACGCTTGCGGATCAAACCACAGTCACTGTGACGGATGTTGTCTGCTGCAACTATGAGCGGTACTACTACGGCGATAATGACTATAATGAAGCATCGGTTGAATTTGAAGTGGAAGACAAAGGAAACGGTGTCATCCGCATCACCTTTACCGTTCCCGCTGAGCTTGCGGCGGATTATGCTACAGGCAGCGGCACTTCTGAACAGCCTTCAGGCGCTACAGGCTTTGATTTCTACTATGATTACGTCCTGAACGGCAAAGAGATTCCGGGTCAATACTATTCCACCGACGACAATTTTGTGGTAGAGTAAACTCCGGACAGGAAAGGACAAATTTATTGACGGTGTAAGTATCTCCAATATCCATATGTTTCATATAAAGGTAATGCGGCAGGATTGCCTGCCGCATTATTTTTTGCAATGAGCGACAGCGAATTGGTCATACAGGAATGTAAGGGGAAGAACATGGCAAAATATGTAGCGAAAAGAATTGGGCTGGCGTTTATGACGGCCTTCATCATACTTTCATTGACCTTTATCCTGGTGAAGCTCCTCCCTTTTAATCGGCCTATCGGGGGAGATGCCCAGCAGATTGCTTATTTTGACAAGCAATATAGTCTGGGCTATGTGTACCGGTTTGAATACGAAAATACGCAATACGGCGATTATCTGTACAAATCGCCCACGGATCACGGCCGTGCGAATTATTATTATCAAGTGCCGATCATGACGCAGTATGTGAACTGGATCAAAAATATTGTTACGAAGTGGGACTGGGGCTACAGTAAGACGTTTCAGCCGAATGTTTCCGCTGCTGTCATCATCGGTTCCAGAATCGGATATTCCATCCGGCTGAATATTATTTCTGTTATTTTTTCCGTGCCCGTGGGCATTTTGCTCGGAATATGGGCAGCACTGAAAAAGAATACAATGACGGACCATACGATTTCCACGTTGGTCATGGTCTTTATCTCAATACCAAGCTTTGTTTTGATTTCCCTGGTGCTTCGGGTGTTTGCCTATAATCTGGGCTGGCTGCCCAGTGTATGGCCTACGGAGTCCGCCTCCACGGCAATGAAGATAAAAGGATATATTATCCCTGTATTCTGTTTGTCCTTCGGTTCCATCTGCCACTATTGCCGTTTCACCAGGGCGGAGCTGTGCGAGGTGATGGAGAGTGAATATCTGCTTCTTGCCCGCACCAAAGGGCTCACCAGGCGGCAGGCGATCATCCGCCACGCCCTGAAAAATGCCATGGTGCCGATCTTTCCTTCTATTCTGGCGGAGTTCCTTTCCATTCTGGGAGGATCCATGATCCTGGAGCAGCTGTATGGCATTCCCGGAATTGGCAAACTGTTTGTTTTGGCGCTCAATTACAAGGATTATGATATTCTGTTCGTGGACATGGCGATTTTCACTACACTTGGCCTTCTGGCGGGCATTCTGCTGGATCTGTCCTACGGTTTTATCGATCCGAGAATCAGAATGGGGGCGAAAAAATAATGGCTGATACAGAAAAGACAAGAGTTTTTCAGGAAGATGATTTCGTTCTGATCCAGAAGGATAAGCGGGTCACGGACACAAAGCTGGAGACAAAACCCACCACTTTTTTCCGGGACGCGCTCAGGCGCTTTCGAAAGAATAAGGCTTCTGTGGCGGGCAGCTATATTTTGGGCGTATTGATCCTGTTGACCATATTCGTACCGCTTTTTTCACCCGCGAATATCACCACAGTGCGTACTCAGGAAGCGTTTTTGGCTCCCAAGCTCTTTGAGGCGGGAACAGGATTCTGGGATGGTACTCGGAAATACACGAGGGTTGTCTATGATAAAGAGCAGGAGGTTCCCGCTCTGACAGAAAAGTATTCCGTTGCAGCCATAAAGGCGGCCCTGGTGAAGATCACGGTGGATCCGGAGCCTACCAGGATCGATGCCGCCAGCACCTACGGCCAGGGAGGTGTGGTGGTGCTGGCCACGGATGCGGCTATCGACAATAAAAATGCCCTGATGTTGTCGAAGACAACTGTTTTTGATGCATCGAACAATTACAGACTGGATGTTGTCTTTAAGGACGAGGAGGGAGTCAGCAGTTCCGAGCTGGGAGAGTATGCGGTCTATTTAAGCACCGGAGAGGAACTACTCCTGCTTCGGGATTTTTCCAGAGATTACAGCCCGCTGTCCGTAAGCTTGAGTGAAGTCCTTAAGTCGGCCGGGATGGATTCTGTTCGGGGCCAGATCGTATTTGAAGTAAAATCCGCAACTACCGGCTTTCAGTATATCCTGCTGGAGAGTGTTGTGCTGAGTGCTGACAGCACGGTGTCAAATGCGGAGGAACTGGCACAGATTTCCTTTACGGATGCCACGGATTTCATCAATGTAAGTGATATTAACGATCTTTCTTACTGGTCCTGTACCGGGCGCAAGGGAATTCATGATTCCCTGATCTACTACTGTGATTATGTGCTGGATACCTATGCCCTGGTATACGGCGACGCGGATCTGGTGACCTATTCGGCTACTGAATTGAACAGTTGGATTGAAGCGGGCTATTGCACCTACGATTACAAGGTGGGGCCGGAATCCTTTGTAAAGCTGACCGACGACTGCCCCATCGATACGGTGGAAGATCAGACCGTTATGGGGATTACGGGGAAGCTTTCAAGCATTACCGCCAGGGGTTGGGGATACCATAAGCTGGGTTATGATAAGATGCCGAGGTTCTTATTCGGAACCGACATGTCAGGGTTTGATCTTTTTAAGCGGGCTTTTGCAGGGCTTCGGACTTCATTGATTTTGGGATTATGTACAGCGGTCTTCTGCTTCAGCTTTGGTCTGGTATGGGGTTCCATTTCCGGATATTTCGGCGGTAGCGTGGATATTTGGATGGAAAGATTTTGTGAGATTTTGGGCGGCGTGCCTTGGATTGTGGTTATGACCATATGTATCCTGCATCTTGGAAATAACTTTTTCACCTTTGTGCTGGCGCTCTGTTTGACAGGGTGGATTGGAACGGCTGCCAGAACCCGAACTCAGTTTTACCGTTTCAAAGGGCGGGAGTATGTGCTGGCATCGAGGACGTTGGGCTCCTCGGATAGAAGACTGATTTTTAAGCATATCCTGCCGAATTCCTTGGGGACCATTGTGACCTCCAGTGTGCTGATGATTCCGAGTGGTATTTATTCTGAGGCTACTCTGGCATATTTGAATCTGGGACTTCAGGGACGGCAGTCCTTTGGTGTTATGATGTCCAATAATCAGCCATACCTGGGAGTTTATCCGAATCTTGTTATCTTCCCGGCGGCTGTCATGGCGCTGATGATGATTTCCTTCAATCTGTTCGGAAACGGATTGCGGGATGCACTTAACCCGACTCTGAAAGGAAGCGAGTGACGAGAGAGAAGTGTGCATTGGGTTGTGCCGCCATCGGCGGTATTACGGAAAGGTGTGGAATGTATGGCATCACAGGAAAAAGTATTATCGGTAAATAACCTTGTAATAAATTTTAAGACAGATAACGGCATGTTGAAAGCTGTCCGCGATATTTCCTTTGATTTGAACCGTGGCGAGACCCTTTGTATCGTGGGTGAGTCCGGCTCGGGGAAATCGGTTACATCGAAGGCGATTATGGGGATTCTTGCCAATAATGCCGTCATTGAGCACGGGAATATCATATACCGGGGCGAGAATCTTTTAGAAATCTCTGAGGATGAGTTCTACAAGATTCGCGGACATAAGATTGGCATGATCTTCCAGGACCCGCTGTCCTCTTTGAACCCGATTGTCCGCATCGGAAAGCAGATTACAGAGGCTATGCTGATCAATTCAGACAAGCTTAAACTTATGTACAATGACCTGATCAGCGACGATCTCATCCGTTATAAAAATACTCTGTCCAAGAGAAATATCGAGATTGCCAACGAGAAGAGAAAGTTGGAGACGTTTATTGCGGAGCTGGCGGCTAAGGAGAATGTCGACGATGAGGAGAGAGCTGCTGATAAAAAGGCGGTAAAGGAGAAAAAGCTTGCCTTTAAGGAGTTTGAAAAGAATACCCGGGCACAATATGAAAAAAAGATTAAACAGCTGAAAGCGGTGCTCGAGGAGACCGAAAAGAAGGCAAAACTGAAGGTAAAAGAATACAAGGAAAAGATAACTGCGGAGCATAAGGCTCGTCTTGCGGAGCTTCAAAAGAAACGGGCAATGACTTCGGAGAGTGAAAAGTCCGGCATTAAAGAGCAGATAGAAGCAGAAAAGCTGGACTATGCGAACAAGCTGAGAATAACGAAAGCTGAAGCGAAAAAACGTGCGCTTGAGATTATGCGTGAGGTGGGCATACCTGAACCTGAGAAGCGTTATAAGCAGTATCCCTTTGAATTTTCCGGCGGTATGCGGCAGCGTATCGTCATCGCTATCGCGTTGACGGCATCGCCGGAGATCCTGATCTGTGACGAACCCACAACAGCGTTGGATGTTACCATCCAGGCACAGATATTGGAGCTTATTAACAAGATCAAGGCAGAGAGAAATCTGTCCTGCATTTTCATCACCCATGACCTGGGTGTAGTTGCCAATATGGCTGACAGGGTGGCTG
>JAFLRO010000071.1 GCA_022511425.1 Acetatifactor sp. | reverse complement strand
GTGGAAATTTTATTTCAAAGAATTGATAAAAAGGTTATAGAAACTGAAACAGAAAAATTAAAATCTATTTTATAGAAATGTAGAATTTAAGGGGCGGGATTATCGCCCCTTCCGTGTTATTCTTATAATAGTTTATTTCCTTGACGTAATTTTTTTATTTTGATAGCATTTTATCAGAGCTGGCGCCTGCTCAAAAATAGTAGTAGATAACAGGAGGTTACAGAAAATCATATGAATGAAAAAATATATCAGCGTTATTTAGAAACTAGTGTTTATACATATGTAGGATTATATAAGAATTTTATATTATCGTTGCCAGATGACATACCGTCAATAGGAATGTTGGTCTGTGATCAAATTACTCATCCATCTATGTATTTTACAGAGCCATCTTCTTATTTAGAAGATGCTTATTATGGAAAATTTACATCCTATCCAAAGCATCGTTTTAAAAATGAAGATGAATTATATATAACTGCTGTTTCAATGATTGCTGGCATTTTACGTTTAGATGAAACGGGATTTACAAAGAATAGAGATGTGACAAAAAGAATTACTGTATCTTGCCGACAGGCATCTGTATTGTTTAGTGCAATTTTAAAAGCAAAAGGAATTCCCTGCCGTTCAAGAGCTGGATTTATGGATTTTGGTGATATAGGTGACAGCTATATGGAACACTGGGTTAATGAATATTGGGATTTTAATGAAAACAGGTGGGTTTTGGTAGATGTTGATGGCTATTATGAATATGAAGAGCGTTTTGGTTACAGTCAATTTGATTTACCACGTCGAAAGTTTGTAACCGCTTCAGAAGCATGGCTGGGCTTGAGGAAAAATACACTAAATAAAAAACTAGATGTTTTTTCACCAAATCCTTTGGAAGGTGTCTGTGAATACTTGCTTATGGATTTTCACGCATTGATGAATAATGAAATTTTTTATTCATATCAACCCTTATATCTTCGTGATGGAATACAGACACTGAATGAAAGTGAATTGTGTGAACTGGATTATTTGGCAGAACTGCTGGCAGAACCTGATAAAAACATGGAGAAAATAGAACACTTGCGTGATACAAATGAAAAGTTATCTGTTTTGACAAATAATACACAAAACATTTATCATGATACTTTTAAATAGTATATACAAAAAGCTGTTGCCGATTTAATGCAACAGCTCCGTTCCTTTATTATAGATAAGAGAATATTTTGGAGGGTGTGCCCCTTCCTGCATTTTTTTATCAGCTTTATGCCATTGGGTTTTAAGAGAATTAAGTCATCGGTGGAGTGCGGGATAACGCAACTAAAGCTGCCGCTTTTCAGAAACACTTGAAACATATGACAATATCAGATCCGCTGTCTGTTGCACGCCCACGGAAGAATCCACCGACAGATTATAGTGTCGTCCGTCAGTCCAGCGTCTGCCTGATATGTGTTTGTAATATGCTGCCCTCGCCTTGTCGGAGCGGTGAATGTTTCTGCGTGCCTCCGCCGGGGTATCGCCGTAGATTTCCATCACCCGTTTCATGCGATACGGTTTTGGTGCATGGACGAAAATGCGGATCACATTCTCATAATGCTCCAGCACAGAGTCCGCAGCCCTTCCCACGATAACACAGCTGCCATTTTCCGCAATTTTCTTAATAATCTTGGCCTGGGCCATAATAGCCATCTGAACGGCATGTGAACTCAGATATAGCTCCCGGAGAACATCGGGGGCATTTTTATGTAGATTGGATATGAATTCTCGGTCCAGTCCGCTTTCATGGGCAGCTAATGCAACCATTTCTTTGTAGTAGAACGGGATTCCGAGCTGTTCCGCAACCAGCTTTCCAATTTGTTTGCCGGAAGAACCATGTTCGCGGGCAATGGTAATAATAATTCCCGGCTTCGATGGTTTCAGGGCGACCTCTTCCTGCTCAAGCAGGATATCAGTTGTTTTACGCACATAATTGCTTTCCAGGAATTGTCGGTAAAAGACAATTCCTACGACGCTTGTGAGCACCTCTGTCACCGGGAATGTCAGCCAGAACAGCTCAAGTCCAAGGCGGGAGAACAGAAATCCCAGGGGCACGAACAGCACTACCGTGCGAATCACTGTCAATAGCGAACTTTTCAGGCTGGCGCCCACCGCTTGGAAAAACACTGGGAAGATTAGGGATGTGACCATAGGAAGAAAGCTGATCCCCACAAAATGAAATCCGACCCTTCCGATGGCGATCACGGTCTCATCCTGAGTAAATACCCGCAGCATCTGGGTGGGGATACAGTTGAAACAAAGCGTTCCTACAGCCATCAGCGCCAGTCCGAACCAGATGGATGTGCTCAGCGTTTGCCGACAGCGGTCGATGTTTCTGGCTGCGTAGTTAAAACTGACAATGGGCACGATACAAATCTGCATGGCCCCCAGGGGGATGAAAAAGAAGGTCTGCCATTTATAGTATAATCCCAGCGCAGTGATAGCCTGGTCGGAGAAGAGGGCAAGGATCAGGTTCAGCCCAAGGATATAAAAGGTGTAGGCCGACTGCATCAAAATGTTTGGTATGCCTAACCGGAATATCTTTGCAATATGCAGGGGAAAGACCCTAATCGCCGGGGGCTTTTTACAGCCTTTTTTCATTACGATCAGTGCCGCCGTGATCTGTCCAACCACGGTGGCGACAGCAGCGCCTGCAATCCCCATTTTCGGAATACCAAACATGCCAAAGATCAGCAGGGGATCTAAAACAATGTTTGTAACGGCACCTGCAATCTGTGCGAACATAGGAGTCTTCATATCACCTGATGCCTGCAAGACCTTTGTCCAGACGCTTTCCAAAAACAGTCCAAAGCTGAATATGCACACAATTCTGCCGTAAAGGACAACGTCGTTTATTACATTCTGAGAACCGGTGGACATTTTTGCGTAGGCGGGCATAATAAGCCAGCAGACGAGTGCAAACAGGATCCACAGGATGACAGCCAACGGAGTTCCCACGCCGGCATATTCATCCGCTTCTTTTTTGCTGCCTTCTCCTAATTTTGCAGCCATGACCGTATTAATGCCGACGCCTGTCCCAACGGCCAATGCAATCATTAAAAGCTGTAGGGGATATATGATAGACAACGCAGTAAGCCCCGAGTCCGAATATCGTCCTACAAACAAGCTGTCTATGATATTATAGAGTGCCTGGATCAGCTGTGCAAGCATGACAGGAGGCGCAAGCCTGAATAAGATTTTACTGATTTTTTCTGTTCCAAAAAGCTGTGCTGTATCCATCTTGTTGGATGCTCCTTAGGGTATAATCTCAAAAGGGATTATACTGTCCGGAATGACCCTTGTCAATTAGATGATCTCTTCATATCTGCTTGTTGGGGAACCTCACCAAACCCAGCGCTTTAATCCAACTTGTTCCGATGTGGGTGTACGTCAACTTTCTATTTGAAAACATGACCCACAATACTATTTGAAAACATGACCCACGTCACATTGTATGTAGCTGCAAGTCTGTGATAAAATATCAGAAATAATATGTAACAGTTCAGATATGCAGAAACATATATTCCGCCAACTTATGAATGGCATGGCTGAACTGTTACACTAGATGCATGCTGTCTTGCGGCAGCAGAAAAGAGGAAACATGCAGGAAACAGAACAGGTCGTTCAGGCTGATGGGTTGATTCTAATACTGACAGCAGTGTCAATTATTTTGTCTTCGTATCCTTATCTCTGCATTCTGTCTGCAGGATTTCTTCTGATTGTCTTTACGGTGAGAAGCCTTACAGAGGAGTCGAGCGGGCTTCTTTTTGCTGTCCAGATTTGTCTTTCAGTTACTTTTGCAGTTTTGGCAGGTGGGGTCTGGGCATGCCTGATCTTCTATGAGTGCAGGTTTTTCAGGCGCATGTGGCCACAGATTTTCTTGCCGTCTTTGGCTTGTTGCCTGATTCAGGCAATGGAGAAGGATCTGGCATTGCCTGAGGTAATTTTATCTGCCATTATTTTATGTTTAGTATCAGCGGCAGTAGCTCTGGGAGAACATTTGATGATGAGTTATCTTTCTGCCAAAATTCAAAATGACAAAGCTGTCAGTATTTCTGCTGTCAATGAAATGTACGAGAAAAAGTTGAATAGGGAACTGGTAATAAAGAATTACCTGACGGACAAAAACGCACGGTTGGAGGAACGGGAGACCATCAGCCGAAACATTCATAACAGTGTGGGTCACTCCATCACTGCTGCCATCATGACTCTGGATGCCGCGGATCTGCTTTTTGAGAAGGATCCGAATCAGGCCAGAGAAAAGCTGAATGCTGCCAATCGACGGATCCGCACCGGGCTTGAAGCTATCAGGCATGCAGTCAGGATATTGGACGAGGAAAGTGAATCTATTTCTGCCTGGGATTTCTTACAGGAGCTGAACGATCTGACGGAAAGCTTTGTCATGGATACTACGGTTCAGGTTTATCAGGATTATAATGATTTGCCTGATTCTTTGCAGATTCCCAGGGAATATACGGAATTCCTTACCGGCGCAGTACAGGAACTGCTGGTAAATGGTGTGCGCCACGGTGGAGCGGATTGTTTTCGCATACGGCTGATGGGAGACAGCTGTCATATTTGTTTGGTGGTGCAGGATAACGGAAGCAGTAGTTTTTCGGAGGAAAATCGTGAGGAGCGGATTCGTGAAGGATTTGGATTAAAAAAACTGATCGCATATGTGGAGCGATGTGGCGGAAGCGCCGTGTTTTCTAATGAAAACGGATTTCGTGCGGAAATTACTCTGCCAATAAATTCTCCTTCGGAAACATGATAATTAGACCGAGAATTTACACAAGAGTTTTCGATACGGTGAATTGGTAAGCTACTCGCAAAATGAGTTGATGGAAAAGAGGAATAAAAGAGTTATGGATAAGTTGCGCGTACTGTTAGTTGATGATGAACCCCTGCTGCTGGAAAGTCTTGAGATCATACTGACTATGAACGGTATGGAAATTGCCGGCATGGCCCGCGACGGCGCAGCGGCATTGGAACTGTTGAAACGAAGCGCCTGTGACATTGCGTTGGTTGACTTGAATATGAAGGGTATGGGCGGTATTGAACTGATCGGCCATATGAAAAGGGAATATCCGGATGTTAAAATACTGGTGTTGACTACCTTTTATGACGACAAAAGCATTACGCAAGCCATTGTAGGAGGGGCTGACGGATATCTTTTAAAGGACAGCGGCAAGGATGCCATCCTGGGAGCCATGGAGCAGGTCGCGGGAGGCAGGAATGTGGTGGACGGAAAGGTCATGCAGAGGCTGGCAGAGCTGATGAGTGGACGAATGTCGGGAGAGCAAAGCAGAGTAGAAGATACCGAAAACTTTTCCGGTATTTCGGAGCCGGCCAGCCAGCTTGCTCTTCCGGAAGACATCACCTGCCGGGAGAAAGAAATCTGCAGTCTGCTTGCCAAGGGGTTTACCAACCGGCAAATTGCGGACACTTTGTACATCTCTGAAGGTACAGTAAAAAACTATATTTCTTCCATATATGAAAAGACCGGAATCCATGATAGGGCGAAGTTAATTGTAGAGATGAATCGGTTCGATGGTGTGTAATATGATACTGGACGGTCAATTGAAGGAAGTATAATATTACCGCAGTCATGCCACTATGTGACTGCGGTTACTTTTCCTCTGAAGGGATATCAGGTAAGATGATTCCGAAAAGGAAAGGAGGAACCGTTATGCCGCAGAAGTTATCTGCAATGAATTACATCAAAAACAACAGACGGCGGACAGCTGTGCTGATCGTGTCGTTAAGTCTATGCTTTGTACTCACCTATCTGACACAGTTTCTGCTGTCTACCACTGAGGAGACCTTTCGTTCCATATGTGTGGAGAACACAAAGAAGATTCAGTATATCAATCTTGCCGGAAGCTCCCTTGGGTTGGATGTCAGCCTTGATCTGGAGGAACTGATGCCCTTATATGTACAGGCGAATCAAGAGCTGGGAGAGAGACTGGAAACTCATCCGGAGATCAAAAAGGTTATTTACAGCCAGCTTCTATATGAGTATATCATGCCTGCGATAGGTCAGATGACTGTGGAATTACCGCTGGTGGAGCCGGAGGAGGTACCGGTGCTCCTGGAGCATATGCGAGCGGTGCTGGCTGAGGGCAGGATGCCGGAGATGCCGGGGGAAATGGTACTGGATCAGGCCAGCATGAAAAATAACGGATATGCACTGGACGGATATTTTAATGAGAACAGCATGGGAACAAGCTACAAAATCGTGGGAGTACTGGATTATGACGGCTATTTTGGATGTGGAATTGCCTATGAAATGGGCAGTGCTGCCAGTGGCTATAGCATGCTCATCGTACTGTCAGAAGGGATTGAGGACATGAGCTCCCTGCTTTTAGAAGAGGGCATAGAAGTCCGTGACACTTATGATAACATTTTTGATTATAAGCAGGGTATGGAATTACTACAGACAGGCGTCATAGATGTAATCGGCAATTCCACCAGGTTTATCTATGTGGGTGTAATACTGCTTTTATCCATTGCGCTGCTCATTGTTTATACTATGTACCTGCGGGATCGCCATGAGGAGTGGTGTTTGTACAGCTCCATCGGCTACGCCAGAAGGACGGTCTATTTTTCCATCCTGCGGGAGTTGCTGTTTACCTTTGTGGCGGCGCTGGCTATCGGGGGCGTGATAATTTTGGGCGGAGAAGTATTATTAGATGCTGTTATGATTCAATCCAGCGGACTGAAATGCCGCTACTTTTTACCGAGCGCTCTGGGGGAAATTTTGTGTACTTATGTGATGATTTTTGGAATCCTGCAAATTCCGGTGCGGTATGCGCTGTACAAGATACGTACGGTGGATGCGCTGGAAGAAGATATGTATTGATTGAGCTTGCTCGTTTGGTGAGCAGCGAATGCTGATTACAAGCTATGCTTGCGATATGATAATGCACCTGTCTGAATATTATTCCGTATTGGAATTAGTCTCTTGTGAAATTGACAGGCTGCGGAAAGGTAAGGAGAAAATGTTTGACATTAAAAATCTGACAATGATATATGACATGGAAAAGACCGAGAAGGTTTATGCACTGGGAGGGTTTGACCTGAAGCTGCCGGACAGGGGGCTTGTGGGGATCATTGGACCGTCTGGTTCCGGGAAGTCCACACTGATGTACTGTCTGTCCACCTTAAAGACACCCACGGACGGACAGATTCTCTATAATGGCAAAAATATCGTTCAGTTAAAAAATGCAGAGAGGGAAAGGCTACGCAGAGAGGAGTTCGGTTTTGTGTTCCAGAGGCATTTCCTGGTGCCGTATATGTCCACTGTAGATAATGTGACAGTGGCTGCTGTATCTGCCGGAAAGGAGACAGATGAGCAGGCGAGGAAACTGCTGGCGGGATTTGGACTGAGCGAAAAGGAATTTGGCAAGCGTCCGGCAAAACTCTCTGGCGGACAAAGGCAACGGACTGCTATTGCCCGGGCAATGATAAACAGTCCCAAGGTGCTTTTTGCAGACGAACCAACAGCTGCCCTGGATCATGAGAATGCTTTTCTGGTCATGAAGATTTTGAAAGAGTATGCAAAGAAAAATCTGGTGTTGGTGATCACTCACGACCGTTCCATCCTAAAGGATGCAGATTGTGTCGTGGAGATGTGGGATGGCAATATCAGCGCCGTCAAGGAAGGCGGTGTAGTATGAGGCTGAAACCATTTTCGTCGCTGTATTTTATCAGGGAGAACAAGGCCAGATGTATTTTGTTAATGTTTATGATCTTTCTGGGTTTTGGCGATTACCTGGGCGGGCTGTATGTGACCAATCCTCTGGATAACTGGGAGTGTTATCTGCAGTACTTTGATGAAGTGGTGTCTGTAAATCCTGCAATGACGCATGAAGATTTATCGGACTTTGTTGCTTTCACGGAGGAACTTGAGGAAAACGATCAGGTGACAGTTTTAAGACTTGGAGAAACAGAAGGATTTCAGTGGTTTACCATTATGGGATTTGAATCCGGGTTTGCTTCATTGACTTTTTGCTCGGTTGAGGATTTCCATACTTACTGTGAGTATTTTGGAATACAATGTGATTTTGAAAGCCTGGGCAATGGAAGTCTGATCCTCAGTGAAAAACTGGCGCGAAACAGAGGGCTGGAAATTGGTGACAAGGTGAATCGCGATACGAATGAAGCTGTTTACGGTGATTATACTGTGACAGCATTTACACAGGAGGACGGTTATCTCCAATACTATATCAATGAGGAGGCCGCGGACAAGTCGCATCTTCTGATTTTGGGGAAGGGAATCAGCGGTAAAGAGCTTTATGACTTGGTTTATGAACTCCGCGACAGGCATCCTGTATCCATATATGAGATCAGGGAGCAGATTACAGGTCAGCTTGAAACCTTCGACAAGATTTATCTGTTTGTGATACTGTTATTATCTGTGATTTTAGCAGTAACTATCAACGCTGCCTTTATAGGTATGTATCAGAGGAGAAATTTCGAGTTTGCGGTATACCGGGCCATTGGCATGGGGAAGGGAGCTATTGTAAGAAAATTGTTAGGCGAGTTTCTGTGGATGGATATTTTGGCTCTGGTGCTGGGCGGAGGAGTGGTTTTCATGGGGTTATACTTGTTTAACAATCTGGTGTTGTACCCGGATGGAAAATATTTGCGGTATTTTCATCCCACAGCCCTGACAGGACTTGTGGTATGCAACGTGATGGTGATCCTGCCTCTGATTGTTACAAGATGCAGACAGCTGCTGCGGGCGGATATCTGTGAATATTAAGCTATAAGAATCATATGGAAATACTTCAGAGCCCGGGGGATTGCCTCCCGGGTCTTTGAAATATAAAAATTAATTGAATTTCACATTAAAAGCGGATAAGATAAAATTAATTTATGCTATAGAATAATACATCTTTCAATAAATGAGAATCGGAATTTAAGACTGGAATATGGCTTGTGAGGACTCATGGCACAATCAACAGAATAGCAGGAAAAATCAGAAGGGAGATTGACAATGTATCAGACCATAGTGACACTGAAAAAGGGCGAAGGACGTTCTCTCAAAGCCGGCGGTATGTGGATTTACGATAATGAAATTGATTCTGTTATGGGAAATTTTGAGAACGGGGATGTGGTGGAGGTCCGGGATTTTGACGGCTACTGTATGGGCTTTGGTTATATAAATACGCGGTCCAAAATCACCGTGCGCATGCTTTCCCGGAAAAAGGATACAGTGATAGATGCTACCTTTGTGGAACAGCGTGTCCGGGATGCCTGGGAGTACCGGAAGCAGACTATCGACATCTCCAGCTGCCGCCTGATTTTCGGGGAGGCGGATTTCCTGCCGGGTATCGTGGTGGATAAGTTTTCTGATGTGCTTGTGGTGGAATCCCTGGCGCTGGGGATCGACAGGTGGAAATTCGTTATTGTGGATTCCCTGAAAAAGGTGCTGGCAGAGGACGGTATCTTCATTCGAGGCGTGTATGAACGCAGCGATGCAAAGGTACGTCTTCAGGAGGGCATGGAGCGAAGTAAGGGATTTATCGGTGAACCCTTTGATACAAAGGTTGAGATTGTGGAGAACGGAGTAAAATATATCGTGGATGTGGAGGACGGTCAGAAGACGGGATTTTTCCTGGACCAGAAGAACAACCGCGCCGCCATTCACCGCTTCTGTAAAGGAAAAAAGGTGTTGGATTGTTTTACCCATACAGGTTCTTTTGCCTTGAATGCGGGCATTGCCGGGGCAGCCAGCGTCCTGGGAGTGGATGCATCTCAATTGGCGGTGGATCAGGCGACAGAGAATGCAAGGCTCAACGGGCTGGAGAATATAGTGAAATTCCAGTGTGCTGACGTATTTGAACTGTTGCCTGAGCTGGAGGCAAAAGGGGAACAGTTCGATGTGGTGATCCTGGATCCGCCCGCCTTTACGAAATCAAGAAATTCCATTAAAAATGCTGTGAAGGGTTATCGGGAAATTAATCTGCGGGGTCTTAAACTGGTGAGGGATGGGGGATTTCTTGTGACCTGCTCCTGCTCCCATTTCATGGATCCGGATTTGTTTGCCAAGACAATCCGGGAGGCGGCTACAGGCGCTCATAAGCGTCTGCGTCAGGTAGAATTTCGCACTCAGGCCTGCGACCATCCCATCCTCTGGGCTGCGGACCAGTCGTATTATTTGAAATTTTATATTTTTCAGGCGTGTGAAGACAAGTAGTTATTTCAATTGCCCGAAAATCTTAGTTTTATGCGGAATATATTTACCTGGATGAACTTGGAATGTTATCGTAACCTATCAGAAAATAGTATAATTTTTTACAAAAATGGATAGTACCTTGATAATTGAATAAAGCTTTACACCTTCAACCCTTTTCAGTATAATATAATCACTATATTTGAAAAGGTGGTGAGTGAAAGTGGGTGAGATAATGACAGATAAACAACTCCGCTATATTAATAGGCTAACAGTATTTGTTAGAAAATTATTAAAACTTGTACCACAAGAAAAAAGGGAAGAGTTAGAATGTGAGTTTGATAACATTTTATTAGAAGTCACACAACCTGACGAAAAATAATACACAACTAAACAGGCATATAAAAACTAAAGGTGTAAAGCCATATTGAATTAGCCCCTTTTTATATTTGTGTTGTTAGTAATATAGAATCGGAGTCTGTAATTCAGGTAGATATAAAATTGTAATAAAGGGGAGATTTATGAGAGAAGATTTGAATTATCCGCAAATAGATAAACAGAAATTGGATATAGTTAAAGAATTAATAGACAGGATTGCAGAACCATCCAATGGCGATTGCAGTTATGCGTTAAATGAGTTAAATCGTATTACAGGAAAATCTTATACAGCATTGGAATTTGTTGAATACTGGGGATGGACAGATTTAGATATATTAGCAGAAAGGGTGTTGACACCAGAGCCACCATATATAAATGATTTAACCAGAGATGAAATGAAAGAAATAGTATCAATAGTGAAAAAATGTTTAATGTTAGGCGAGGATAATAAAGCTGATTATTATATGGAGTTACTTCATAAATCCTTACCTTTAGTAAATGTATTTGCTTATATGAAGCTGGATGATGATGAGACAACAATAGTAGATAATATGATTAATGCTTCTGCAAATTCAATTATTACTTTGTAAAATTCAAATTTATCTTAGAATTTTTTGAAAAGCTTGTATTTTCAAGATATTTCGTCTGTTAGATACTCAAATCCTATGAGTTTTCCCATGTTTTTTCCCTTATGAGCCAAAACAAGGGAATTTTATGTTACGGCGAATAAGAAAAAAGCACTCAACATTTGAGAGCGAAATACACCTCTCGCACAAACCTATGGTTTATACGAGAGGCTATTTCATCTTCTGAGGCATTAAAACTATTACCCCAATATAGCATTTTGACAACACTGATGTTTTAACGTAGGCTTATCATGAGATAATGTTTTCGCTCCATTTGTATTTTCGTAGCCTGAAGTTAAAGATTAGACATACCAAAACTCCGGCAATACCGATTACGAAAAACAGCATGGCCGCGCCTGAACCCTTGTTTTCTCCGAAAAGAGATACCAATAAGCTGCCCACAGACTGCGCAGCCATCAGCGGCTCAAAAACTTTATCTACTAACAGACCGCCCAGCAGAAAACCTATGGGTATGGTAAAAAACTGCAATGTGTTGCGGCAAGAGTAGACGCGTCCCTGCATATCGAGGGGGATACTGCTTCGAAAGATCACATCTAAATTTGCATTCATGAGAGGTATGAATAACCAGCCCAAAACGGCCCCAATGCACCAGATCAGCGGTATTTTCCCGAAAGCGAGAAGAAAATTCTCGCTGCTCATTGACAAAAGCAAAGTGAGGGAAATGACCTTTATTCGATTTTTCGGTACAGGGAGAAGCGTAACAAGCACGCTGCCTGCCAGCGTTGCAATGCCGATACATGTATTAACGAACCCCAAAACCGTTTCCCCACCGTTTTGTTTAGACAATAGCATCGCAGGAAGTGCTGCATTATATATGGACGCCACCAAATTAATGAACGCCAAATACAAAATTAAGGTCAAGATCAATGGATTCTCTCTGAGCCACACAATTCCTTTTCGAGCTGCCGTTAGCAGTTTTTCCTTCGCCTGCTTTGACACATCACTTTCAGGGATACGTATGAACAACAGCAACGTTAGAAAAGCAATTGCAAAAGTCATCAGATCGACAGCGATCACCAGATCTATTCCTGCAAATGCAAACAAAGCTGTTGCCAGTATTGGAGTCAGTATCGACTTTAGAGACTGCGAGAAAGAACGCAGCCCACTGGTCTTTTGATAATAGTCTTTTGGGATCAATAGCGTTGCCGCCACTTCGCTTGCGGGCTGCTGAATGGTATTCATCAGTCCGTTCAAGGCGTTTAAAACATACAGATGCCACGCGCTTAGGGCATCAGCTTTGATAAGAAGAAAAACAATAACGGTACTCAGTGCCGCAAGCAGATCGCAGACCAGCATGGTGCGTTTTTTATTCCACCGATCACTCAAAGCACCTGCAAATATGCTCATTATCACGTAGGGCGCATATGAGCTGACCGATAAAAGCGCCGTTTCCAGTGCCGAGCCACTGCGAAGATAGAGCCATAATACCAACGCGTAGCTTGTCATGCCGCTGCCAAGCGCAGAAAGAGCTTGTGTGCTCCAAAGCATTAAATATGGTTTAAGTTGTTCTTTTTTCATAATTGACTTTGCTCCTTTGATTTTTTTCTAAACCAAAATGCAAAGTCCGAGGACCTGAATTATCCTCCATGCAACGTCCTCAAACTTTGCATGGAGCAATTACAATGCAGAGTCTCACTTGTTCTACCTCCTGTTTTAAATTTCACAATTTTCCCATTCATACAGTAAAAACATTATAATACAAAAGGAATATTTTTTCTACATGTCTATTCGACATTATAATAAATTGATGTCCTTTCTAAAAAAATGGGGAAACTCAAATGATCGTGCATTGAAATTAGTATCAGTGAGTAGTATAATGAAAAAATGTTAAAAATGCATATAGGAAGGGGAGTAAAAAATGGGACTTTTTGGATTATTTGGAGGTAATAAGAGCAATCCTGAGGATTCGATTCCACAGAATGATGCAGAGAGATGGACAGTAGGGGTGTATGCATTGTGGTCGGAATATTGTGGGGGCAGTTATAAATATTTCGGTGGCTATGAGAAGAATCGTTCCAACGCGAGTATGGTCAGAGGCGTGCTAAACCGTGACTGGGTAGTATCCGGCAAGGAGAGTCTTTTAGACATGGTTGACTACATACTCAAGGAAGAAAACCGCGAGGCGGGCGAGGAGGAAAAGCGTGCCTTCGATTATGGCTGTGCGGGAAACATGCTTGCGAGAGGTTATATCGGCGGATATCTGACCAAAGAGGAGTTGATGGCGGAATCTGCGAAGGTGGCAAAGGCGATCCGCGCACATTACAACTCGTGGCAGGAGTATGCGCAGCAGTATATTACAGGTGTTGGCATGGAGAGCGGTGTTGCCGATAAACAGGAAAAGTTTCGGGAAATCTATGAGCGGCTTGTGGCAATTCCGAACGGTCCTTATACTGTAAAATGGGATACGCCGTTGTAGGAGATTGTAGGAGCATATGAGCACAATTGTGACGTTAAAAAAGGGGGAAGGTCGCACATAAGTTTGAATTGTAAAAGTGAATTAAAATATGATATTGCAACTGCGATTGCTTCTGTTATGAAATCTTCTTTCGGTTGTTTAGAAAAAGTTGATGTTAATAAAACAGATACTTTTATGGAAATAGCAAAAAAATAAAAATGACTTATCACTTTAAATTGTAGATATGTCTAGAAAACACTAAGCAACTGTCATTATGAAAGGAACATAACAAGCGGTAGTACATTATGGTTTGGTTGATTTTGTTATTTCAAAAAAGATAGCAAAACCAGCCGGATCAGTCAACGGTAAAATGAACGCCGCTTCGCGCCGCCGTTGACAGCTTCGTCTGGTTTTGCTGATGGGTAATCAAGGGGCAACAGCCTAAAGTGCTGCCGCCCCTTTGAATTACAAAAAATAGAGTTCTGTTCCTAAAGTCGTGCTTATTACCACAATTCCAGAGAGTCCTCCGCATCTATCCACATCTGCATATTACCCTCAAGATATAGTCTTGCATATTCAAGAGGATCATCAATAGCGAGGGCATTTAAAGCACATTCCGAGCAGGGAGTAGTCTTTAGTCCTTTCTCTGCTTCCCAACAGTCAA
>JAFLRO010000070.1 GCA_022511425.1 Acetatifactor sp. | reverse complement strand
TACCGGCAGCTTTGTCACAAGTTTCGCGGAAAAGAATACCACGCCCAGTAAGTGATGGACCAACGCAAGCACTGTTAGCAGCACCACTACAAGTATCACATGAAAGACTTTTCCACTGTTATAGCTGCTGATTCCGTGAGCAAGCAATGTGGCTACCACACACAAAATTACCAGGGACACCAAGGATATGATTGCTTTTACCATTCCTTTTTTGTAGCCTCTCACCACATTGATAATGCCCAGAATAATCACAGCCATTAATATTATGTTTACTTTCAAAGCCATATGTTTCTCCTCATCCTTTGCTATTTCAACTGTATGGTGTCGATAGAAGATTCTGTCACCAATATATATCTGTATGCGCTGTTACCCGGGAGCATAAGTCGCACGGATTTTGAAAAGCTACCGTGAAATTTCTCTATCTTGTCCATCGTGGTAATTACACAATCCGTCTCATTATACACCACAATGTTGTCCCGGTCAAAGAACACGTCCGTATATTCAATATTGTAATAGAAGCTGTTGACCTTTTGGGCGGCAGTGTTATAGACATCCAGTCGATACAGATAATCGCTGTCATCAGAACGAAACATCAACCCCACGTACTCTTCGTTGTAAAAGACGGATTGTACTTCTTCAGCATACATATGTCCCGCTTCCAGCGACGGCTGATGACTGCCTGTGTAAATCCGCAGGCAGCCGTCTCCAACTGCAAAAAAGGTATTATTGTTCATGAATTGAATGTAAGGAATCAGATCCGTGTAGGAGTCCGAGCCGATCATTTGGTCAGGGTAGTTATCTCCCACTTTACTCAGGTTATAAAAGGCCAAATGCGTCTTTATCACACCTGCATCCAAATATATGTATGCAACGCAAGAAAGTTCGCCGCTGGGCGATAGACAAATGGCAGCGGGATATCCGGCATCATTCATACGGGCTTCGCCCTCTGCGAGCAGTTCTCCGTCATAGTTATATGTACGAATCAGTGTTTTGTTCGTATCCTTCAGTACAGCTGTCACTGCTCCGGAAGCCGACACAGCAATCCCCTGGATGGGCATCGTAGTTGTGATTACCCCCAGTTGCTGCTGTGAATTCTGAACATAAATATTTCTGCCGTTATATTCTCCGATTGCCACAGTATCACCGCTGGTCACCACTAAAACATCCTGGATCTGATAGGTCTGGTTCCAGGCAACCTGTCCCCTGGCATCTGTACAGTGTGCGCCGTCACGACTGTATGTCAAAATCGAATTCCCAAGCCTCATATCAACAGTGTTATTGACGCTCTCTCTGGCTACGGAGGATACAATATCATAATCCGTATAGACATGACGCTTGTACTGTACAATCACAAGGGCAATCAGAGCCGCTGCGCCGGCAATGACCAGGAGAATACGGTAGACAGATGTGAGCTTATGTTTAAAAATCTTTTCTTTATAACCGGATTGCTTATTTTCCCGCTTTTCTCTTTCCTTCATGTAGCTTCTGATGTCCGCCATACTGCCTCCGAATCAGTTTCGTAAAAAGCCTTTCGTGGTCAGTATACCACATAATGCCACTCTATGGTAATAAAATTTTCTGTCCTACTTTAATATCATCCGGATTCAGTATCCCATTGAAATCACAGATTTGTGCTACCATGTCGTCGCTGCCATAGTGCCTTATGCAGATTCCAATCAAGGTATCCCCCCATTTAATGGTATAGGAAACCGGTTCCGGAGTGGGTACAGGGGTAGGTTCCTGCGTAGGTTCAGCAGTAGGTACCGGTGTCGGCGCCTGTGTAGGCTCCGGAGTTGGCTCCAAGGTGGGTTCGGGCGTTGGATTTTCAGTGGGTGTTTCAGACGGAGTCACGCTGGGCAGGCTGACATTATTGCTGCCGGCTGCTTGCACATTCGCCTGATTCTCCTCTGTAAGAGCTTCATACAACTTGTCCCCCAGAGTAATGCTTGTCATGTCCTCTGCATCAGGTAGTTGCTGTGTGGTCATCTGATCTATTATCTGCCCAAATGTATCCTGTATATTATTGAGAGTTCCGTCATTGTTGATGGTGGCAAACCCTGCAACAAACAACAGGACGAAGACCGCTGCCGCCGTATACTGTAAGTTTCGCAGATTCCTGGCCGGATTCTTCTTCACCGGCTTTTCTTGAGCATTCTTTTCCGCTCGGGAACGTCCGGAGCCAAATTGCAGCAGCCGTGCCGGTCTATTTTCTTGTTCCGACTGGAGACGCCTCTCCTCCTGGCGTTTTTTCACCTCATCGTACTTTCCCTGGTCAACCTCCTCCGGGCATGATGCCTCCTTACGGTTCTCAAGCATAAAGGCCAGCATACTGTCATTCTTCTCATAGAACTGTGCATATCCTTCTATGTACCTGCATACTCCCTGCTCGCACACATGAAAACCTTCCACCATCTCTCCGTTCAGCAAACAATAACCGAGAAAAGTGTACTGGGAAAAATATTTCCTACGCTGCTCCTCCGCCTCCTGTTGAACAGCTTGCGAAAGATGCCTACTCTCCCTCTGAAGAAAGTTCAGGCGACAGGCCCCATAGAAAAACAAATAGGCCACACCGGCCTCCTCCTGACGGGTACCGTACAGTGCTACTGCCATCTCCTTATCCCTGGCATGACCGTTCAGCTGCTTTATATAGGACATAACGTAATCTTCCACATATATTTTGCAGCCACGATCCGGTTCGCCAATTTGTGTCACATTTTTCGGTAATTCCATAAAAACACCTCCCATACCGGTTTTACTCAATCATAGCATCGGTATGCGAGGTATTTTATCATTCTTTGTCGCGCTATCCCTAAAAACCTTTCGACAATGTTTGCAGGAACTGTTCCGCCGTGTGATTACTCAAACCTGTAGACGGTTACAGAGTCATATTCCCGGCCTTCTCCAAAGATACAGGAGGGGAACTGGGACTTGTTTGCAGAATCAGGGAAATACTGTGTTTCAAGGCACAGACCCACGCGCGGTTCATAAGTCACACCCTCTTTTCCGGTGTGCTTGCTGATAGAATTTCCCGCATAGAACTGTACGCCGGGCAAAGTGGTATAAGCTTTCATCACTCTTCCGCTGATTGGAGCTTTCACTGTGGCAAAATGCCGCAGCGTTCCATCCCAGCCGTCAATGACCCAGTTATGGTCGTAGCCGTTGCCAATATGCAACTGCTCGGTATCTGCCTTGATGTCCTGTCCTATCTTTTTAGAAGAAGTAAAATCCATAGGTGTATCTGACACAGTTGTCACTTCTCCTGTGGGAATGGAACCGGGGCCTGCAGGCGTATACTGCGATGCCGCTAACCAAAGCTCATGATTCTCCATGCTGCCACTGTCATGCCCATCCAGATTGAAATAGGTATGATTCGTCAAATTCAGCACAGTCCGTTTGTCGCTTATGCCGTGATAATGCAGTTTCAGCGCGTTTTCCTCATCCAGGGAATAAGTCACGGACACCTTCTTATTTCCGGGGAATCCCAGGTTGCCATCTGTGTCTTTCAGGGAGAAGGTGACGCTATTGTCATTTATCTCCACATCCCACAACAGCTTGTGATACCCTTTGTCCATATGGCTGTGAAGGTTGTTGACGCCATCATTCACATCAATATGGTATGTAACACCGTCCACCTGAAATGTGGCATTGCCGATACGATTTGCATTGGGTCCGATGACCACTCCGAAAAAGCAATTATTCTGCAGATAGTCCTCCCCCTTATCGTAGCCCAGCACCACATCCGCTGTCTGCCCCTTGCTATCAGGTACCAGAAGCTTCACCAGGGCTGCACCTAAGTTTGACACTGCCGCCCGCATGCCCTTACTGTTGGTAATGGTATACAGCACAATGTCGCGCCCGTCAGGATATTTTCCAAATACACTTTTCTCTACTGCCATACTATTTTCCTCTTTTCTGCTGCCACGCAGCTGCTTACAGCTCCACCCGGCCCTCAAGCGCCCTAAGAAGCGTCACTTCGTCAATATATTCCAGATCCCCGCCCACCGGTACACCGCTGGCAATCCGAGTCACCCGAATGCCCGTGGGTTTGATCATCTTGCTGATGTACATGGCTGTGGTCTCCCCTTCCAGACTGGAGTTGGTAGCGATGATAACCTCATCCACATCCTCCTGAAGCCGCTCGATCAACTCCTTCAGCTTGATATCGCCGGGGCCGATGCCCAGCATGGGGGAAATTGCCCCGTGAAGCACATGATAAACTCCCTCATATCTGCCGGTCTTCTCATAGGCCGCCAGATCCCTGGCATTCTCCACCACCATAATCATCTTATGATTGCGGTTCTTATTGGCACATACCGGGCAGATCTCGTTGTCTGTAAGCGTATAACACTCCTTACAGTACCGCACATTTTCCTTGGCTTCCAGGATAGCGTCTGAAAGGCGCTTCACCTTATCCTGAGGCATGTTAATCAAATGAAACGCCAGCCTTTGAGCCGACTTGCTGCCGATGCCCGGAAGTGCTGCCAGTTCTTCAATCAACTTATTGATATGTCCACTGTACAAATCCATCAGAAGGTCAGTCCTCCCAGCCCTCCGGTCATTTTGCCCATAAGCTCGGAGCTGGCTTCCTCAGCCTTCCGCAATGCTTCGTTGGTGGCAGCCACAATCAGATCCTGGAGCATCTCGATATCCTCTGGATCCACAACTTCCTCCGACAGCTTAATCCTAAGAACTTCCTTCTTTCCGCTGACAGCAACCTCCACGGCTCCGCCGCCTGCTGCAGCTACAAACTCCTTTGTCTCAAGCTCCTTCTGACCTTCCTCCATCTGACGCTGCATCCTCTGTGCCTGCTTCATCAGATTACTCATGTTGCCGGGTATGCCGCCCGCGGGAAAGCCGCCTCTCTTTGCCATAATACTTCCTCTCTTTCTGCCGCTTATACGGCTTATTGCTCTATTCTGCCTCTTCCTCGATCTCCATGCGGACAATTTGGGAAAGGTCTACAAAATTTTCCTCAAATTCCTGCTGTCCTTTTACCGTTTGTAAGACCACCTCGATCTCCTTGCCGGCAAAGTCTGTCAGAAGCGCCTCAAGCTGTACCTTGTTCTCTGCACGCTGCATAAAGTAATCCGATGCCATGCCATCCTCCAGCACCAGCATCAGCTTGTTATCACCAGCCAAACTTAACTTTGCGGATTTCATATAAATCCGCATGGGATTCTCTGCACTGCCCACAATAGCAGGCCATTTTGCCACAATCTGCTGTACATCCTCAGGGATAGCCTTGGGCAGTTCCGGCCTGGGCTTTGGCTGTGTGGATCCGGAGACGACTCCCGATTGCGCTGGCTGTGACGCTGTGACTGTCACGCCGTTCTCCACCTTGTCCTCCACCTGGCGGATGCGATCCAGCATGGATTCCTGATCCACTTCCATCTCCGGTTTGCAAAGCTTGATCAGCGCGATTTCAACCAAAATACGCTTCTGCGAGGCATATCGTATCTGTCCGGACAATTCCGAAAAAATACGGATATATCGGACAATTCGCTCCATATCAATCAACTCTGCCTCTTCCTTCAGACGTTTCAGGTTGTCTGTGGACATATCAATCACATCTTCCAGATTGTCAGAGGCTTGAACCAGCATCAGGTTCCGCAGATACCAGGTAAAATCCGTCACAAACTGGGTCAACTCACGGCCCTGCATGACAATTTCCTCCAACAGCTGTACGCAGCCCAGCACATCCCTGTCCAGGACGTTGCGTAGCAGCCTGCTGAACACTTCCGTATCTACCGCTCCCAGCACATCCAGCACCTTATCGTAGGTCAGTTCCTTTCCCAGATGAAAGGCAATGCACTGATCCAACAGACTCAAGGCGTCACGCATGGATCCGTCGGCTGTCTTGGCAATATAACGCAGAGCTTTTTCCTCCACCTGCACTTCCTCTGCGTCGATCAACTCCTGCATCCTGCCCGTGATGGTATCAATGGAGATGCGCTTGAAATCATATCTCTGACATCGGGAAAGGATGGTGATAGGCAGCTTATGCACCTCAGTGGTAGCCAATATAAAAATTACATAGGAGGGAGGTTCCTCCAGGGTCTTCAGCAGTGCGTTGAAAGCCCCTATGGAGAGCATATGCACCTCATCGATGATGTAAACCTTATATTTTCCCTCTGCGGGAGAGTAGGAAACCTCCTCCACAATCTCGCGGATATTATCCACGCCATTATTGGAGGCCGCGTCGATCTCGATGACGTTCATGCTGGCTCCGGCTGCGATTGCCCGGCAAATCCGGCACTCTCCGCAGGGGCCGTCCTCTGTGGGATTTTCGCAGTTTACCGTCCGGGCAAAAATCTTTGCCACAGTGGTCTTACCCGTTCCCCGGGTGCCGGTGAAAAGATATGCGTGTCCGATACGGTTGGCTCGCAGCTGGTTCTTCAGCGTAGTCACGATATGATCCTGCCCCTTCACATCCGCAAAAGTGTCGGGGCGGAATTTTCTGTATAAAGCTGTGTAAGACATTTTATTGCTCCTTACAAGTTAGCCTGTAGATATCTTGCGGGATTGCCATAGGCAACTCTTCCCGCCCTAGTCACCGAAGGAAATGCCCAACAGCTTTGCCTCCTGTATAATCGTGGCATCGGGAGACAGAGTCTTCAGCTTACCGGCCACATCCTCCAGAGGAACCCGCACGATCTCACGATTCTTGTATCCCACCATAAAACCGTACTGTCCGTCCAAGATCAGTTTGCCGGCCTCAGAACCCAGACGGCTTGCAAACACACGGTCATAAGGGCAGGGGCTTCCGCCGCGCTGTACATGTCCGGGAACAGTGACACGCACTTCCCTGCCGGATCTCTTCTGAATCTCATCTGCTATCTCATAGGACACAGAAGGTGCGGTACGTTTCTCTAATTTTTTCTTATAATCCTTCTTGGAGAGCTTTGCATCCTCTTTTGAGATGGCACCTTCAGCCACCGCAATAATGGTAAAGCTGCTACCTCTCTTATCTCTCTCTTCAATTTTATCAATGACCTTTTCAATGTCATACGGAATCTCAGGAATCAAAATAATATCGGCTCCTCCGGCCATTCCTGCGTTCAACGGCAGCCATCCCACCTTGTGTCCCATGATCTCTACGATGAACACACGGCCATGAGAAGCAGCCGTAGTATGGATGCAGTCAATAGCATTGGTTGCAATGTCCACGGCACTCTGGAAACCGAAAGTCATATCGGTTCCCCACAAATCATTGTCGATTGTCTTAGGAAGAGTAATGATATTCAGACCTTCCTCGGACAGTAGGTTCGCTGTCTTATGGGTACCGTTTCCGCCCAGAATCACCAGGCAGTCCAACTGGAGCTTATAATAGTTCTGCTTCATGGCCTCCACCTTGTTCAGGCCATTTTCATCAGGCTCGTGGATGGTCTTAAAGGGAGTGCGGGAGGTACCAAGAATAGTGCCGCCCTTTGTCAGGATTCCAGAGAAGTCCCTGCCCGTCAGCATCTGGAACCTGCTGTAGATCAGACCTTTATAGCCGTCTAAAAATCCGTAAATCTCAACCTCTTCATTACTGTTGTTGAGAGTCTTAACAACGCCTCTCATGGCCGCATTCAATGCCTGGCAGTCTCCTCCGCTGGTCAACATTCCGATTCTCTTCATATGCTCCTCCATTCTGCCGCACGGGCGATATGTACTGATACCATTATAACCCATTCCGGGTCGGTACACAACTTGAGAAAAAAATTTTTTCGTTATGTGAAAAGCGCGAACCGAATTGCAACATTTTTCAAGATTTTATATAGAAAGGCTTGAAAAGAAATACGATTTCTTATAGAATAATAGAGTTCGGAGACGTATCGAAGTGGTCATAACGGGGCGCACTCGAAATGCGTTAGCCCTCCGGGGCTCGCGGGTTCGAATCCCGCCGTCTCCGCGAAAAGAATCGGAACGTGAGTTTCGGTTCTTTTTTCTTGTCCATGCTGTTTATGACCTGCCCGGATTCTACCTGCGCAGAATAATCTAAGTGGGAATAGATATCCACCGTTGCAGTGTCGTGGCGACTATGTAACAAGATTTTTCCTTCGTAATTTCAGACATATCACAGTGCGTTATTACAAAATCAAATTTCATTCAAATCACTGCTTTTCTTTTTATAGTTTGTTTCCATCCAACCTATCGCTAATGTTTGCAACTTTTGAAGTAATTCAATATGCTCATTATATTTTATATTAGTCAAACACCTGCCCCTTGTTTGGCATAATCAATTTAGAGCATTAAAATACCTGCTAAATTATCGCTATCTTGTCCTTGCTGGTTTGGCGTATCAATTACAAAGAGGTTAAACGGACTATTTGCTCTGTCAAGATTATAGAGATACAGCGCAGATTGATTCATATAAACCAATTGAGGAGTTTCACTACCTGTATGGCCTAGATTCATCTAGTTTTGCAATTTTAAATATGATACTGTCTAATGTTTGTTGAAGGATATTCAGCTGCTGTTTACAAGTTTCGTATATTTCATATTGACCTTTATTCTTATATCAAGATGAGTATGACAAAAGCTCCTGAGATTTTTGTATTTTCTGTTCTACTGATTGTAATCCATTACTGATTTGTGTATACTCTGCCTCCAGACCTATCAATCTACTTGAGGTTGCATTTTTTCTGTCAATTCTACTTTTAACTTCTCGCAATGGGACTGTTGCAAAAGTATGATTTTACAACAGCCCCATGACTATAAATTAGTTATTTTTCGACTCTCCCACAATTAAATTACTAAAACTGCACCGTCCGTCTTACAGATAGGTCGTAAGCGTCGCCTCCGCATCTTTTTATGTCACTTTCTATCTGATGGATCCGTCAAGAATTACTCATTTACTTCATGCAAAGACCCAACAATTCTTCCTCTAGTATACTCATCAATTTGTCTACATCCATTTTGTCAAATGTTTGTCGTCTCTTATGCCTATTTTCCTCTGATAACAACTTTTCTTTTGCACCCGGAACATTGTCAACCCAAAAATGTTTTAAATTTGGAATTGGTATTTCTTCGTAAAACGCAATTTGTTCTATAGGATTAATCTGTAATATTTCTTTTAACCCGTTATCAAATGTAAGAAGCATATGTATTGCAAATCTCACTTCATCGGTAGGTCTAAACATAAACTGTTGTTCAATAAGCCGAATATGTGTTAAATCCCATGCCATACCATTTATCGTATCCAACAAATCATTACTATTCCTCTGGACTTTTTTGAAAAATTTCTTAGTCATTTCATCATGATTAAAATAGCAATAACATACTTCCAATTCTCGCACTGCAATAAAACCCAATTGTTCATTTACAAAATCAAATAAAGTCATTATTTTATTCTTTGCAGATTTTTTTGGATTAAGAAATTCAATACAAATTGTTTTAAGCAAGAGCATATATATTGCTTTTTGCATCTCAAAAAAATTATTATAAGTTTGATGAAATATTTCAGAAAGCATATCATTATATAAACCATCTACATCTATCTGAATATCCTCTTCCTGTCTATCATAATTACATTCCCCATCATTCCAAAAATTCGTAAAATTGAACGCCTTAAAAAGCATAAAACTTTTTATATTCTTATAACACTCAATTTTATTAATTACATCTTTCTTTGATGCATTTTCCACTAAGTACGGAACACAACTATAATTTACTTCTGGCAGCTGCAAATATTCAATCATCTTTCTAATTTTATCACAGTCCGGAATTTGATTATACTCCTCAAATATGTTCTTCAAATAACTAACTGCCTGTGTATCAAGTTCAACACATACATCAATATAATAATCCGATCCGCCAGTTCTAAGCATTTCTTTGTAAATCTCTGAATTAACTGCATAATATCTGTTTGTAGAACCTATATTTATTATCGCAAAATCATTATCATAGTTGGAATGCAACGCTTCTGGCAATTCAGTACCTTCGTCTTCCGAAAAAACGACAAAAGTGCAATCCTTTAATTCTTCATAAAAGTGTTGAAAACAAGCCATATGTTCTGTTAAATTTTTACATAGGAACATTTCGTTAATTGCCTCTTTTACATCTTCAGGTATATTCATATTTTCTCCTTGGCTATTATAAAGTATGTGTAAATTGCCACTAAACTTTCTATCTCTTTTTGTACTCTTTTTGCAATTCATATAAGAAATAAAAATTATTTGATTTTATTTCATCATTTGAAAAACATTTTCTTGCTTTCTCTGCAACACTAGATATTGCCGATAGTCCACCCACAATTCCTACCACTGCGGAATAATCTATTGGCAACATTCCCGAAAACACACCTATTCCTATCCCGCCACTCATTAACAAAATATCTTGCGCAGCTGATTTAATTAATGCTTTCTTATTTCTGTAAATAACCTGCTCCATTGTATCTAATTCCGGAAGAATAATATCCTTTTGAATATCCGATAGGGTCTTTCGATCAAGTTTATCATATGTATTCAATATCGAATTCATTTTACTCCTATATCCATCAAAAGCTTCTCCATCTTTTACTCTCAAATTAACTATATCCTCTATTTGAACTTCTCCTATCAATGGAACTTTATGAAACAAACCTTTTTCAATCAATTTTGCATGTTCTATCGCATCCTCACTTATACCCATACTTTGCAATTCTGAAATCATCATTGCATCATATGGTCGATTAGTTATATATGAGCTATCCAAAAAGGAAGTATTGATTTGTGCTCGGAATACATCATTAATAAGTGGTGTAAATAGATAATCTATAATCCCAAAATCATCCATCATCTTTGTTGTCAATTTAATTTCTGGCATTTTTTTCAGAAGCTTCTTTATTTTTTTATTCTCATCATAAATCAAAATATCTATTTGCTCATGAAACCCTAATTTTTCTGCGCCCTTAACCGCTAAATAAGCTATTCCACTCGAATCCCTTGACAAGTTACAACTTATACTTTCTGATGCCTCTTTGTGCATTAATTCTGATATCTTTAATAGTTTTTCTTGCAATTCATTTTCTCTTGTTGTGACCTTTTTCAAACACTCTGAACACAAACAAAGATAGGCAGAAAAGAAACCCATAATTCCAGAAAGAACTAGTGGTTTCAACATCAAAATAATAATCACATCACCTGCCAGGTCCATCCTATTAATCCTTTTTCCATTTTCAATACTTTCAACATACTTATCAATAGGTGATGGCAATAACATTTTATCCGCATACAACGCAGAAAAACGTAACAAATCTGCAACATTAGACATTCTACACTCTATTGCCGAACAAGGAAACGGTGCACCCGCCAAGGTAGAATTTGCGTAAAAATTATAATATGACCTCTTTTGAAAAGAATCATTAGGAATACGTCTAAAAGTTTCCATTATAAAATCTTCCACTTGTTCCTCAGACCATTCTTTAACTATTTGTTCAAATGTATCTATCTTTTCTGTTTGTTCAAATCCTTCCAGATAGTCATATAATTCAACATACAAAGATTTGTCTCTCATATGTCCCTTTCTCCTTCGCAAATGGTTACCTAATCTCTTACTTATCCTTTATAAATCTTGTTCATTTACAGTACCAACTTTTACTTACTAAAACTTCCCACACCTATAAGGTGTGTTGAACCTTGATAATTCAATATTTCAGCCAATAATAAAGGCATAAATACGTATCCTTTGGTATAATGGAATTGTCCAGAGGCCAAAAACACCAAGGAGGATTTATGCCATGTCCATTATAACACAGAACAATGCTGAAAGGATAGAGTTATATGATACTGTTCAGGAATTTTTCTCTGAACATAAGATTGGAACTCTTCTCCGCAAATGCAATGCTTCCAAGGAAAAAAGTGTTCCCGTCATCTCTATCTTCAGGTACAAACTATGCAACGTGTTCAGGGACAGGAGCATGTATATGCAGCAGGCCACTGGCGCTTATCATGAGGATTTCTCTAAAAATACGTTTTACCGCTTCCTGAATTCAGTCAAGATTAACTGGTTCCGTTTCACATCACTGCTTGCGTCTGGTATTGTGAACAGCACCATAAAAGAGCTTACGGATGAAAAACGCATAAATGTATTCATTGTTGATGACTCGCTGTTCGACCGTACTAGCTGTAAAAAGACTGAACTTGCTTCCCGTGTCTTTGACCATACGGATATGAGATACAGGAAAGGAAACTGGCACAGCAAAAGAGCACGGATACGATGATGGAACTGATCGATACGGCAAAAGCTTCCGGCCTATCAGCAGATTACGTTCTGTTTGACTGTTGGTTCGCCAACCCTGCACAGATAATCTCTGTCAAAGACCGCGGGATGGATACCATCGCAATGTTCAAAAAGAGCAGCCGTATCCATTATGAATATCAGGGAGAGCCGCTCAACATCAAACAGATTTACAGCCGGAACAAAAAGCGGAGTGTGCGTTCAAAGTATCTTCTCTCCATAGATGTCAAGGTCGGGAAAGATTCTCCGGTCCCTGCGAAGATTGTATGGGTGAGGAATAAGGCCAACTGTAAAGATTGGCTTGCTTTCATTTGTACGAATCCAGCGCTTTCAGAAGAAGAGAGCATCCGTATCTACGGCAAACGGTGGGAAATTGAAGTGTTCTTCAAAAACTGCAAATCCACATTGAATCTCGTCGGCGAATGTCATAGTCTTTCATACAATGCACTGACGGCACATGTTGCGGTCGTGTTTGTACGCTATATGCTGCTCGCACTGGAGCAAAGAAGATCGCAAGATCAGCGTACTCTGGGAGAACTATTCTTTTTTCTGGTGGATGAAATGGCCGATATCACTTTTTCAAGATCCATGTATATTATCATGGAGGCAATGATCGCCAGCTTACAGGAAATCTTCCATCTCACAGATGAGCAGTTTGCAGCTTTCACCGTAGATTTTGAATCACGGCTGCCTGAGTATCTACAAAACGCACTGCGCCTACAGGCTGTGGCGGCATAAATCATATTTTGTTAGTTGAAATATTGAATTATCAAGGTACAGATCCCATTTTAGGTATGGGAAGTTTGAGTACTTAATTTATAGCATATGCGTATGAGCAGCACTTTAGGCTGTCACTCCTTGATTACCCACCAGTAAAACTGGACGAAGCTGTCAACAGCGGCGCAAAGCGATGTTCATTTTACCGTTGGCTGATTCAACTGGTTTTGCTATCTTATTTGAATTAACAGAATCAATCAAACTGTAATATCCTACAGCTTGTTATGCCACTATATGAGTGACGGTTTTTCAAATAGACTACTGGAATTTATTTACTCAACAGATTTTTTAGTTCTTCATAACTATATTTTCTCCGATGTTGCATAGTTGAACATTGCATCTATTTTGCTATCCCATATGTTTAAATCACGCCATGTTCCTACATACAACAATTGGTTATCTTTAGCTACAATAGTTACCCCCTTATCTCCCGACCATTGACAAGCACCGCATAAATTTATAACAGGAACATTTTCATTGACTGCACTACATTTATTGACCGTATATACTCCTATTTTTATGTATTTAAAAATAGATAAGGGATCATTTTCATAGTCTTCTAAAACGTCTCCTTCAACAAAGTCACACAAGTCAGGGTACATATTTTTGTATGCCTCATAATATCTTCTCAATGCAGCACATATACTTATCAAAAATTCATGGTCAAGATTATTTAAGTATTCAATATTTTTTTCCACATACTTTTGAGGAATATCTTTTTCATACCATACCTCTACATCGTAACCCAAAAGCTCAGAGAAAAATGTTCCTACCATAAGTCCCAAATCATTCTCATACAAATCATTTATCATTGCGCTATTCCTCCATCAAGACTTTTTCCAATAACATTCATATAATACCATACATCTCGTATAATCACAACAAAATATCCTTGTGCCTAGCCTGCGGCAGTTTGCAGATCTAACCGAAGATATGACAAAAGGTGAGCTTTCGGTATTTTATACGCTCTGCCCACCTTTAAGTGTTCTATTTTGTTTTCACGAAGGAGCTGATAGCCCGTTTTGCTGCTCACGCCGAGGGCTTTGCTCATTTCCTCAACTGTCTGAATATCGGGATAATCTTTGAGGACTTCCTTATATATATCACTAAAACTCATAAGCCCCTCCTTTCGGTAGGTGGTATCTCATTTCTTCGGATACCAATACTGATAAGTAAGGGAATGTCGATAGCTTCCATACAGGGCTTGTTAAGCTGCGTGAGCCGTTCTCTGATCCGTTTCTTATCGAGGGTGCGTAACTGCTCCAGCAGGACGATGGAGTTGGCAGGAAGCCCCTCGATCTCGTCCAAATGATAGTGTGTAGGCAGCTTGTGTTTGTTTTGCCTGCTCGTAATCGCCGCCACAATCACCGCCGGGCTGTACCTGTTGCCAATATCGTTTGAAATGATAAGTACAGGTCTTGTGCCG
>JAFLRO010000007.1 GCA_022511425.1 Acetatifactor sp. | reverse complement strand
AGAGAACAAAGCTTTTCCATTGAGACAAACCGGGACAAGTCAGAAGAATATGATTATGGCAGGATTACCTCCAGAAGCAGAGAATTGTATTACCGTACTAACGGTCATGTGCAGCAGCTTTCCCTGCAGTACAGGGAAGATTTGTATTATGCACAGGATGCCTGTGACGGAAGGCCCGAAACGGGCAGTGCCGCAGCGAACCACCGTGTTATCTTCCGGGTGGGACCGGGTGAGAGTCTTGTGGGTGAAATGATTTACAGCGCAGACGGACCGGTACAAACAGATGCAGCGCACATACAGTCGGCGCTGTCAGAACATCGAAGAGCTTTGGCCCGGCAGGCGGGACTTCAGGATGATACGGCTCGGATGCTGGTGCTGGCGGCGGACCAATTCATCGCGTACCGAGCTTCCACAGGCACCCGGACGATTTTAGCGGGATATCCCTTTTTTGAAGATTGGGGTCGCGACACGATGATTGCGCTGACGGGATGTTGTCTTTCAGCGGGGAGGCATGATGAGGCAAAGGATATTTTGCGAACCTTTATGAAGTATTCTCATAGAGGTCTCATGCCGAACCTGTTTCCCGAGGGGGAAAAAGAGCCGCGATACAATACCGTAGACGCGGCGCTGCTGTTCATTCTTGCGGTCTACAGGTATTATCGGCGGACCGGGGACAGGGATTTTGTCATCGAGTGCGGTCCGGTGATGGAGGAGATCATCCAGTGGTATGAGAAGGGAACGGACTTTCATATTGCCATGGAGGAGGACGGTCTGATTCGGGCAGGCGAAGGTTTTGACCAGGTGACATGGATGGATGTGCGAATTGGTGATATTCTGCCTACGCCCAGGCACGGAAAGCCTGTGGAAATCAATGCCTATTGGTATAATGCCCTGTGTATTTTAGATGAATTTAGCAGGGAATTTGCGGGAGAAAGAGATTGGGAGCCACGTGATTATGGCGCAATGGCGGAGCGTACCAGGAGAAGTTTTTGTGAAAAGTTCTGGAATAAGGATGCCGGATGTCTGAAGGATGTAATTTCAGGTACGGAGGCGGATTGCCAGATTCGTTGTAATCAAATATGGGCGGTTGCTCAGCCCTTTTCCATTCTCGACGAAGATAAAGAGCGGATGGTGGTGGATGCCGTATTCCGGCATCTGTACACGCCGCTGGGACTCAGAACTCTGGAACCGGCGGATCCGCAGTTTCAGCCCACTTACGGCGGAGAATTGATGAAGCGGGATTTGGCTTACCACCAGGGAACCGTTTGGGTCTATCCGCTGGGAGCTTATTATTTGGCCTGGCTTAAGGTAAATCATTGTTCCCAGGATGCAATGAAGCAGGTGCGCAGGCAGCTTGAGAGTACCACTGCCGCCCTTCGGGAAGGCTGCATCGGGCAGCTGCCGGAAATTTATGACGGCCTGGAACCTGTGTCTTCAAAAGGGTGTTTCGCCCAGGCATGGAGCGTTGGAGAGCTTTTAAGAGTCTTCGAGGCACTGGAACGGCTGGAGACAGGACAGGATTTGTTGTTATAACGGGAATGCGCATGTGGCGGAATGAATAGGTGAAAGCGACAGGCAAAGCAATAGAAGAAGTAATAGAAAAAGTGATAATTGGTACTTGAAGGATTTCGTGACAGTTGAAGGGGAGGTACATGTAATGAGTCACGGTAAATACGATGTGTTTGTATTTGATTTTTATGGGACTCTTGTAGATATCCGCACCAACGAGGAGAAGTCTTATCTTTGGAGGAAGTGTACAGAGCTTTACGGTTCCATGGGGGCACATTATTGTCCTGCGGAGTTGAAGAGAACCTTCCGGCGAATGATTGAGGAAGAGGCTGAGAAGCTACAGGAAGAGGGAGAGCGGAAATACGGTGAGGCTTTTCAGGCGGAGCCGGATCTGACGGTTGTATTCAGGCGGCTGTATGAAGAAAAAGGTATATCTTGTCCTCAGGAGCAGGCGGCTATAACAGCAAATTTTTTCAGGACTCTTTCCAGACAAAAATTAAGGGTGTATGACGGTGTCAGGGAGACTCTTCTTAAGCTGCGTGAAGGAGGAAAGAAGGTGTACCTGCTCTCCAATGCCCAGAGAGATTTTACACGGCCGGAGATAGAGCTGACAGGTCTTACAGACTGTTTTGAGGAGATTTTGATTTCTGCTGAGGAAGGATGTAAAAAGCCCTCGCCGGTGTTTTACCGCGTACTTATAGAGCGCTACAGTCTTCAGACAGAGCGATGCTTAATGATGGGAAACGATGCGGATGCGGACGTGAAAGGGGCCGCAGCTGTGGGGATGGATACACTGTACATCCATACGGACACTTCCCCCCAATTAAAGGGAGAGCCTGATGCCACTTACACGGTGTTGGACGGTGACTGGAATAAGGCGGCAAAAATTCTGCTGACCCGGGCAGGTCTGTGAATAAGGGAACAAAGTAAAAAGATTGAGAAGATGGAGAAAAGAGATGGAATTCGGAAAGCTTAAGGGATATCAGATAAATGGGCAGCAGGTGTTGCTTGAGTTTGAAAATTTTTCGGCGCAGGTAACGGCGGTGACACCGAAGATTATAAATGTGTTCTGTGGGCTTGAAAGCTCCGAACACCGTTCCCATGCAATCGAGGGGGAGAAGGAACAGTCGGTTGTTTTGGCAGTGGAAGAGAGGACGGACGGTTTGTGGATTTCCACGGGACAGGTACAGACAAAAGTCAGTGACGGCTTCTATGTAGATTTCTTTGATGAATCAGGGGAGCCAGTCTGTGAAGAGTACAGAGAGGAACGAAAGCCTCTTAGGCGTATCAGCGGCGAGATGCTGAAAATGCTGGAAAGCGAGGGTCACGAGGCAGCGCAGCGCCAGGAAATGGCCTTTGAGGTTGTGAAGAAGCTGCAAGGGTCGGAGCATTTTTACGGTTTAGGTGATAAGACAGGATTTTTGGATAAACGCCATTATGCCTACGAGATGTGGAATACGGACAACCCGGATCCTCAAGTGGACAGCTTTCAGGCGCTTTATAAATCCATTCCCTTTTTTATGTCGCTGACGGATGGTCATGTATACGGTATTTTTCTGGACAATTCTTACAAAAGCGTGTTCAATATGGGACAGGAATCAGAGGAGTATTACTATTTTGGCGCAGCAGCGGGCAATCTGGACTATTACTATATTTACGGAGAGACACTGGCGGAGGTGCTGTCGGGCTACAACTATCTCACGGGTACCTGTCCCCTTCCTCAGAAGTGGACATTGGGTTATCAACAGTCCCGTTGGGGCTATACTACCCAAGAGGATGTTGAGGAAATCGCATCTAAAATGCGCGCGCTGGATATTCCCTGCGATTCCATCCATTTTGACATCGACTATATGCAGGATTTTAAGGTGTTCACTTGGAATGAGAAGCGGTATCACGGCGATGCGGCAGGATATTTAAGGAGTCTGGAGGAACGTGGTTTTAAGCCGGTGACCATCAACGATCCCGGGGTGAAGATGGAAAAAGGCTATTCCATCTACGAGGAAGGTGTGGAGCATGACTATTTTGCTAAGACACCGGAGGGAGAGGTGTATATCAATGCCGTCTGGCCCGGCGATGCTGCCTTTCCGGACTTTGGCAATCCAAAGACTCGGAAATGGTGGGGGGACAACCACTGTTTCCTGCTGGACAAAGGTGTCCGGGGAATCTGGAACGACATGAATGAGCCTGCCAGTTTTAAAGGACCGTTGCCGGACGATGTGGTGTTCACCGATGAGGACAGTCCTGCAGATCATCGACGGATGCACAATCTCTACGGACATCTTATGGCGAAAGCCACCTATGAAGGGTTAAAGGAGCTGGACGGAAGACGTCCCTTTGTGATTACCAGAGCTTGTTATGCCGGCACTCAGAAGTACGCAACATGCTGGACCGGCGACAATCACAGTATCTGGGCCCATTTACAGATGGCCATCCCACAGCTGTGCAACTTAGGGCTGTCCGGCATGCCATTTGCAGGAACAGATATTGGCGGCTTTGGCTCGGACACCACTGAGGAGCTGTTACTCCGCTGGGTACAGGTGGGCTGCTTCTCGCCGCTTTTCAGGAATCATTCCGCCATGGGCTGCAGGCAGCAGGAGCCCTGGCAGTTCGGGGAGCGGGCTGTGGAGATTTACCGGAAGTACGTGAAGCTGCGCTATCATTGGATTCCCTATCTTTATGATCTGTTCTGGGAAGAAGAGCGGACGGGAGCGCCTATTTTACGTCCCTTGGTATACCATTATGAGAAGAACCCGGCAGCGCAGACCTGCAACGACGAATTTCTATTTGGAGAGAGAATTCTGGTGGCTCCGGTTGTTAGCCAGGGAACTACCAAACGCATGGTGTATTTGCCTGCGGGAGAGTGGTATGATTACTGGACCGGCGAAAAGATGATTGGGGAGAACTGGATCATCCGCGATGCGCCCATTGACATTTGTCCCATCTATGTGAAAGCGGGCAGTGTGATTCCCACTATGGAGTCCATGGCTTATGTGGGTGAGAAGGAGCAGGAGACTTTGCTGTTGGAAGTATTCCCCGGTAAGGGTCAGTGTGACCACTATTTGGATAATGGAGAGGACTTCGCATATCGGGAGGGCAGATTCCATCAGTACCGATTCACCGTGGATGATGCCGGGAATGTGCAGGGGGAGATTCTTCATGCGGGGTATGAAAAGCCATATAAAAAGATAGTTGCAAGCGTATTTGGAAAAGTTTCAGAAGTAGATATGGCATTTTAAGATATTAGAGAAGGGCAGCCGCAATTTAGACGGGCTGCCCTTATTACAATCATGAAGTTTACAATTTGTTTTATTCGCTGTTGGGAATAAATTCCAAACGCTCCAATGCATACCGTAAAGCCATGCACATCAGTTCGTTTCTGGAGCGGTCACTTTGCGCCGCCAATTTGTCAAATGCTTCCTGCAATTCTTTATCTAATCTCAACGTCATTACAACGGATTTATCCTCTTTCTTTTCCGCGCTTTTAGGTCTTACAACAAATTTGTCTGACATAGTTACACCTCCGTAATATACTCATGTATTCATTATAGTGTTTCGTTATTGACATTCACATATCACATATTTATAATATTTACATGTATTACTCTGATGTAATTTAATGTGTATCCATATAAGAAAGAATTCAATGGAGCGTTGCCATGTTTGTGGGGGCATACCCGCCGCACGATGCCGTCACTTATGTAAAACTGATGGTAAATAGTAGCAAGCTTTGAATTTTTCAAAAACTTGCAACCACCCTGCTTCCTTAGTCGTTTCATAGGTGTAAACAAGCAAAACTGCTTTTGAAAAGGAGAAAACATTTATGAAAACAATGAAGATACGCTATATCAGTCCGGCTCTTTTCAGGCGTTTTCGTACCTGGCACCCCAGAACCATCGCCAGGATCAGTTTGACCAGGTCTCCGGGAATATAAGGCACTACGCCGGCCATGAAGGCCTGGGGCAGGGTATAAGAGGCCTGATAGGACAGCCAGAGACTGCCAAACAGATACAGGACTGCAGTGCCCAGAACCATTCCCAGAAAACTGGGAAGAAATTTATCCCCCCATCTGTCAATGAAAAATCCGCAGATTGGCACCATAAAGAGATAACCGATGATATAGCCGCCGGTGGGACCGAAGAGTTTTCCCGGACCGCTGGTAAACCCTGCGAACACCGGCAGTCCTACAAGGCCCAGCAGAATGTACACAATCACGCTGACAGTGCCCAGCTTCAGCCCCAGTACGGTCAAAACAAAATAGATGGACAGAGTACCCAGGGAGATTGCCACAGGGCTTATAGGTATGGGCAGCGCAAACGGTGCCAGCACACAGATGATAGCTGCCATCAGCCCCACAAGGGCTATCTGCTTTACATTGAAAATAGATTTAGGTTTTACAGAAACGGTTGACTCACTCATAATATCCTCTTTTCTATTGATACCGTGCAGGCCAGGGGAGACCAGCACGGTATCGTATTATCAGTCATCGGCTATGTAGGGATATTGTCAACTGATATGCATTGCCGGATGACAATTATGAAGTATACAGCATAATGGAAAGAAAGTCAACTATTTTATTAAATTGGTTGACAAAAGTGTTAATAGTTCAGTCATGGTTACATCTTTACTCGTTAGTCAGTTTCAGGTATCGTACGATACCGTCACTTGTGGAAAAATATGATCTGACTGAGGAATACTGACAGGACTGGGCATAACTTGCATGGTTATGTTTGTGAGCAACTATAACTAGGAAGTGAGAGAAGCTGTAAAAAAGCTGACACGGAAAAAGTGTCAGCCATAAATAGTTACAGTATCGAAGCAAATTAGCTAAATCTGGTGCCGAATCAGAGCTGGTCGCCCCTCTTATATTTTGCCACAATCTGCTGGATCCTCTCAATAGGATTCAGCAAATCACTGATAGAAGAATCATGATTCAGAGTATCAATGATATAAGCAATATATTTGCTCAGGTCACAATTAATATACCACTCCCGCTCCAGCAGCTCAGGGGGCTGGTAAATCAGATTGGTAGTCAGCACTCTGTCAATCACATGATTTTCGTAGGCCTTGTCAAACTTGTCCAATCCGTTGGTAAACAGGCCAAAGGTGGAGAATACAAACACTCGGTTAGCCTTGCGCTGCTTTAACAGTGCAGCCACCTCCAGCACACTCTCCCCGGAAGAAATCATATCATCGATGATAATCATATCCTTCCCTTCTACACTTGTGCCCAGGAACTCATGGGCGACAATAGGGTTCCGACCATTCTCGATTCGGGTGTAGTCACGTCTTTTATAAAACATTCCCATATCCAAACCAAGTACATTGGCAATATAGATAGCTCTGCTCATGCCGCCTTCATCGGGGCTGATGATCATCATGTGGGAGGCATCCAATTTCAGATCAGTTACATTCTTTAACAACCCCTTGATGAACTGATAAGCGGGCTGTATTGTCTCAAAACCATGGAGTGGAATGGCATTCTGAACCCTGGGGTCGTGAGCGTCAAAAGTGATGATGTTGTCCACTCCCATCTGAACCAGCTCCTGAAGGGCCAAGGCACAGTCAAGAGATTCTCTTGAGGTTCTCTTGTGTTGACGGCTTTCATAGAGATAAGGCATAATCACGGTAATGCGGCGGGCTTTTCCACCCAGTGCTGAGATAATACGCTTCAGATCCTGATAATGATCATCGGGAGACATATGGTTCTCCTGCCCGCACAGACGATAAGTAAGGGAGTAGTTACACACATCAACCAGCAGATACAGATCGTTTCCGCGGACAGATTCCGTGACCATGCCTTTTGCCTCGCCGGAGCCGAAGCGCGGTACTTTGGCACCTATCAGGTAGGATTCTCTTTGATATCCGGAGAATGCTAAGGAGTCCTTGTGCTCGCTTTCCCGCTCGGCTCTCCATTTCACCAGGTATTGATCCACTTTTTCTCCCAAGGGTTTGCAGCCCTCCAGGGCAATGATGCCGAGAGAGCCTACAGGGATGGTCTCAAGGTTTCTTTTTTCTTCGCGGTTTCCCATGAATGTGTTCCAACCTTTCTTGTTTGTGGTTTACTTCGCCTGCAGTTTCTTACTGATACGTACATCCGGACCGGTCAGCTTACAGAGAGAAAAATTACTGGTAATCCGGGAGAAAACTCTGTCAGAATATCGATCCCGCAATTCCTCCAGGCTTAAGTTGGTGGAAATGATGGTGGACTTTCTCCTCAGATCACGCTCATTCAGACAGGAAAAAAGCTGTGATGCCACAAAGCTGTTCGTCACCTCGGTGCCAAGGTCATCGATGATTAACAAATCACATCGGTACAGATCCTCATAAAATTCCTGGAGAGCTTCCTTGGCTTTGGTGTCAAAGGTATATCGCGCAAGTTGGTCAAAAAGACCGGCAGCACTGAAATAAATCACAGAGCAGCCTGCCTGCAGCAATTCCCCGGCAATGCAGCCTGATAAAAAGCTCTTGCCAGTACCTACTGTACCATAAAAAAAGAGATTGCGGTAGCTTTCATTGAAGTTTTCCGTAAAATCTTTGGCAAGTTCTACGGCGGCCTTAAAACGCTGTAGGTCGTCGCCCTGATAGTATTTGTATGAAAGTGTGGAAAAATTATCTCGACGAATCATGTCCTGTATGTTGGACTGAGCGTACCTGAGAGAAATTTCCTGTTGACGGAAACAATGACACTTCTCCGGAAGCCCGTCAGCACCGGTCACATAACCGGTATCCTGACAATCTCGGCAGGTATAGACAGGTTCCAGATAATCAGCAGCAAATCCGGCGTTGGCAAGCAGCTTTGCCCGCTGTTCGGCAATTTCCGCAAGCTGGGTCTTCAGCTTGTCATGTGCGGCAGTGTCTCCCTCCAAAACGAGCTTGGCAGCAGCTGCTGCCAGACCGCTAACAGAGTCTTCCAACTCCTGATAAGCCGGTACTGCAGCGTATACCTGTTTCCGCCGGGTTTCCAGAAGATGTCGGTTGTAATCTCTGGTCTGTTCATACTTTTTTATGATCGTTTCATATTGAGAGTTGCTGAGTGCCACGTCAGTTCTCCTTTATGCTGTGTGATATGAGCCGCACCAGCCTTAATTGCTCAAGAGCTTCTGCTCCAAGTCATCAAAGTCATAACCGTTCTGTTCAAACTGATTAAAGCGGTTGCCGATGGACCTGGTGCGTTCAGGAGAGGCTTTTCTGCGCTGCTGATACAGATCATCCATTTTTTGGATGTCGGATTTCCGGTGTACATTTTGGTTTTTCCAACTGCTCAGGATACCCTCCGCATATTCAAAACGGTGCCTGTCAGTGGCCAATACCGTGCGCTGGCAGGCTTCAAAGATGATATCTGTGGAGAAACCGTATTCTTTCATCCAGCGTTCAATATATTCCAGCTCTTTTGTAGTGGGAGAACCACTCTTTCCGAGCTCGTTCATAATGGCATAAACACTCTTGTCGTATCGTGTGGCAATGCGCTGGGCTTGTTTGGGGGTTGTAATGCCCTCCTCCGCCCAGTTTACAGCAACTTTTTCTATGTATTTAAAATCTTTTTTGCCTCGCTCTACACAGTACTGAAGCAGGTAATCGATCAGATCGTCGGAAAAGTGGAGAACATCTGTAAAATATAGGATGGTCTTCATCTCCGAGGGCGTCAGAGGCTTGCCGATATAAGATTCTGCAATAAAGAGCAGTTGGGCGGTATCCTGCCGGTTTTTAAATTCACGTAGTTGGTCCGCAGTATAGGCAGGCTTGTCATAAGCAGCAACCACATCATGCCCCTGAGTGGGCATGGCAGTTACATTGTCAACGGATACGACTTGTGGCTGTGTAATGGACTGAGTGGGTACCGGCTGCACCGTGTTCGTCAGTACAGGGGATATGGCCGCGGGCATAGGAACAAAGGTGGATGCTGCCGCTCTGCGGCTATCAGGCACAGGGCTGTCCAGCGCTACAATATGGATTCCTACAATGGTATCATCCTCTGTGCGATCCAGCTTCAAAAGGTTAAGCTTTTCCCAGTACTTCAGGGCACGGATGACATTTTTTTCCGTGTGGTTGAACTTGTCCGCAATGTCGGACACACTGGTTGCGCGATGTGCGTTCATCATGCGGAGCAGGTAAAGATAGACTTTGAGCTGCGCGTCATTAGCAAACTCCATGTATTCGTCGATAAAATGATTGGACACCACGGTGGAGTCCACAGCTTCGTCTTTATAGATTGTCAAACGTGCCATTAGCAACACTTCCCTCTTTGAAATCTGCGCCGCTCAAGCTTCACAGTAGCCACAGTATAGCATATGGTTCCCAAAAAAGAAATAGTCAAATTTCCGAAACCCAGGAACCCTCAAAATAGATGAATAATTGTGGAATTTGTGGATAGTGTGGACAAGTTTTTCCGGCTAGAGAGAACTATCAGTTTCGGCTAAAGAAAACGGCACAGTTTTTTAGTGAAATATCCACACTTCCAAAATAAATATCCACAGGCTGAAAAGAAAGAATTTTTTCTCTCAGCTGTGGATAATGTGGACAATCAATTTCCTAGGAGTTTTTCACCGATTTTCAGTACATCGCCCGCTCCCATAGTTATCAACAAATCACCATTTATGCAATTTTCCAGAAGAAAATTTTCAATCTCATCAAAGGTGGGGAAATAGTGACATTCCTTTCCCAATGCTTGAATCTCATGCTGCAGCATTTCAGAATGTATTCCCAGAGATGCTCCCAGGGATACCGGCTCTCTGGATGGATAGATATCGGCCAGCACCACCTGGTCTGCCAATGTCAGCGCCTCTGCAAACTCCTTCAGTAATGCTTTGGTGCGGGTGTAGGTATGGGGCTGAAACACGCACCATAACGTTTTATGAGGATATTTAGCAGCTGCTTTTAAAGTGGCAGAAATCTCTGTGGGGTGGTGCGCAAAGTCGTCGATGATAGTGACTCCGCCTACGGTTCCCTTGTACTCAAAGCGGCGGTCCGCACCGCTGTAATCATGGAGCGCTTCTGCGACGGTTTTACTGTCTATTGAAAGTAAATCAGCCAGAGCTACTGCGGCTAAGGCATTGCTCACATTATGCTCGCCCCGCACTTGAAGCGAGAATTGACGGGGCGCATGCCCGCTGCTGTGCAAGGTAAAAGAAGGGCAGCCCACTTCATTATAAGTAATGTCGCTTGAATAATAGTCAGCCCCCGGATCTGTTCCGTAGGTGATGACACTGCAGGGAAGACCTTTCGTAATTTCTTTTATATCCGGAATGGTATTATTTATAATAAGGTAGCCATCCGCAGGAAGAAGCTCTGCAAATTTGCGGAAGGAGCAGCGGATATCAGCCAGATCCTTAAAGAAATCAGGGTGATCTTCCTCAATATTTAGTATGATTCCGATTTTTGGGAAAAAGCTTAAAAAGCTATTGGTATACTCATCGGCCTCCGCTACAAAATACTCGGAACTGCCGACCCTGGAGTTGCCGCCAATGGCTTTCAGGATGCCGCCGATAGAAAGAGTGGGATCCAATTCCGCTTTGAGAAGTATTTCGCTGATCATGGAAGTGGTAGTTGTTTTGCCGTGTGTACCGCTGACTGCAATGGGAGTTTGGTAATTCTTCATGATTTGTCCCAGCAGCTGAGCTCTGGTCAGGCAGGGAATATTCTTTTCGTGAAGCGCGATATACTCAGGATTATCTTTTGGCACCGCACTTGTATAAACGGCACAATCTATTGAATCAGTTATATTTTCTGCCCTTTGTCCATAAAATACGGTGATACCTTTTGATTCCAGCATATCGGTGTAAACACTTCTGGAACGGTCAGAACCGGATACACGGAAACCCGCAGTGGTCAATATCTCAGCCAAACTGCTCATGCCGCAGCCTCCGATACCTACAAAATAAACAGAAACGGGGTGATTAAAATCTATCTGATACATTTTTGTTTTTCCTTTCCTGAAGGATCTGCTTGATTTCATTCAGATACCTTATATTATATACGAATGATTCCCAAAAAACAAATAGAATAAAGATTTTTAGCTGTCCTTTTTGTAAAGATGGGAATGTCGTGCAAAAATGACTATCAAAATTACCAATGGATAATTTTGATATGGTAAAAATGCATAAAAAAACAAGGCGAATTTGTAAAAATATGTTAATTATCTATAGAATAATTTGAAAAAAAGTAATTTTTTTTATCGATTCATATTCACTTTGCCCTTTTAATGTGATATAATTTTCATACCAGTAAATGGCAAAAAGCTAGACAGAGGTGATGACATGATTAAGAAAGAAATGATTGCCATGTTGTTGGCAGGTGGACAGGGCAGCCGTCTGGGAGTGCTGACTTCCAAGGTAGCAAAGCCTGCCGTTGCGTTTGGAGGAAAGTATCGTATCATTGACTTCCCTTTATCCAACTGTATCAATTCAGGTGTAGACACAGTGGGTGTGCTGACGCAGTATCAGCCCTTGAGATTGAATACCCACATCGGAATTGGTATTCCCTGGGATCTGGATCGTAACATAGGTGGTGTGACGGTTCTTCCCCCTTATGAAAAGAGTTCCAACAGTGAATGGTACACCGGTACGGCCAATGCTATTTATCAGAATCTGGAGTACATGGAGAGCTTTAATCCAGATTATGTGCTGATTCTCTCCGGGGATCATATCTACAAGATGGACTATGAGGTGATGCTGGACTTCCACAAGGCAAACAATGCGGAAGTCACTATTGCGGTCATGCCGGTTCCCCTTGAAGAAGCCAGCCGCTTCGGCATCATGATTACCGATGAGAACAGACGGATTACGGAATTCGAGGAGAAGCCTGAGCACCCCAGAAGCAATCTGGCAAGCATGGGCATCTACATTTTCAACTGGAAGACCCTGCGGGAGGCTCTGATTGCAATGGCAGAACAACCTGCTCTGGATTTCGGTAAGCATGTGATTCCTTACTGTCACGAAAAGGGAGCGCCGTTGTATGCGTATGAGTTCACAGGTTATTGGAAGGATGTCGGAACTCTGAGTTCATACTGGGAAGCAAACATGGAGCTGATAGATATCGTTCCCGAATTCAACCTGTATGAGGAATACTGGAAGATTTACACGAAGAGTGAGATTCAGCCGCCTCAGTATCTGTGTCCGGAGAGCGTAATGGAACGGAGCATCGTAGGTGAGGGAACGGACATATATGGCGAGGTTTACAACTCTGTCATCGGCTGCGGAGTAACGATCGGTAAGGGTACAGTGGTACGTGATTCCATTATTATGAACCATACCCAGATCGGCGAGGGCTGTGAGCTGAACAAAGCCATTGTGGCGGAGGAAGTGACTATCGGCAGCCATGTAAAGTTGGGCGTTGGAGATGAGGTCCCCAATGACACAGCGCCACATATTTACAACCACGGGCTGGTGACCATCGGAGAAAAGAGCGTGATTCCGGATGGCATATCCGTTGGTAAGAACTCAGTTATTTTCGGCGTAACTGACGCGTCGGATTATGAGGGTTCTCAGCTTGCAAGCGGCAAGACTTTGATTAAGGCAGGTGAACAGTAGTGAGAGCAATCGGAATCGTTTTAGCAGGCGGCAACAATCACAGAATGCAAGAATTATCACAGAAGAGAGCCATCTGTGCGATGCCCATCGCAGGCAGTTACCGCAGTATAGATTTTACATTGAGTAACATGACAAATTCTCATATTCAGAAAGTGGCAGTGCTCACTCAGTACAATGCAAAGAGCTTGAACGAACACTTAAACTCATCCAAGTGGTGGGATTTTGGACGTAAACAGGGTGGGCTTTTTGTTCTGACTCCCGCTGTGACTGCCGAAAACAGCAACTGGTACAGAGGTACAGCAGATGCCATTTACCAGAATCTTTCATTTTTGAAGAGCAGTCATGAGCCCTATGTGGTGATCGCTTCCGGTGATGGCGTCTATAAGATGGACTACAACAAGATTCTGGAGTACCATATAGAGAAGAAAGCAGATATCACTGTAGTATGCAGGGATATGGAGCCCGGGTGCAATGTGGAACGTTTTGGAACCATCCGCATGAATGAGGAGAGCCGCATTGAAGAATTTGAGGAAAAGCCTCTTCAGGCTAAGACAAGCACTATCTCCTGCGGTATCTATGTATTGCGCCGCCGCCAGCTCATTGAGATGATCGAGAAGTGTGCGGAGGAGGATCGCTATGACTTTGTCCGGGACATTCTGATTCGATACAAGGATGTAAAGCGTGTCTATGGCTACAAGATGAAGGACTACTGGAGAAACGTGGCCTCTGTGGAAGACTACTTCGGTACCAATATGGATTTCCTGAAAAATGATGTGCGGAATTATTTCTTCAAGCAGTATCCTGATATTTATTCCAAGGTGGACGATCTGCCACCGGCAAAATATAATGTAGGATCCAGCGTAAAGAACAGCCTGATTTCCAGCGGTTGTATCGTGAACGGAGTGGTGGAAGACTCGGTTATTTTCAAGAAGAGCTACATTGGAAACAATTGCGTGATTAAGAACTCCATCATTCTGAATGATGTGTACATTGGCGATAATACTTACATTGAAAACTGCATCGTGGAGAGCCATGGCACTATCCGTGCAAATTCCCGTTACGTTGGCGATGAGGGAAGAATACGTATCGTTGTGGAGAGAAACGAGAGATATACCATGTAGCTGACAGACGGGGGGGAGCCGTTTAGTTGGCTGAAGTGAAGAAAGGGGTATAACACATGCAGATTACTGATGTACGTGTACGAAAAATTGCCAAAGAGGGCAAGATGAAGGCAGTCGTGTCCATCACTCTTGACGATGAGTTTGTGGTACACGATATTAAGGTAATTGAGGGAGAGAAGGGATTGTTTATCGCAATGCCCAGCAAAAAGGCGGCAGACGGTGAGTATAGGGATATTGCACATCCCATCAATTCCGGCACCCGGGAAAACATCCAACGGATCATTCTTGAGAGGTATGAGACAGCGCTGGAGGAAGAACCGGCAGATGACCCTTCCATGATGTGACAGTAAAGAATAGGAGATAGTATCCTGTCAGGAGAAGGAAAAGGCTATGCAGTCTCTGTGGAGATTGTATAGCTTTTTTATTTTTCTTTTTTATACACTGCGGTGTTTCCCCCTTGTTTTTTCAAGGGAAAAATGAGAAAATAATAGACAGGTTCGCTGATTAGAAAATAAGTGCAACAGAAACGGAAGAGTCATAAAATGTATATTATCGTAGGGCTGGGAAATCCGGGAAAGCAATATGAAAACACAAGACATAATATTGGATTTGACGTGATAGAGACGCTGGCGGAGCAAGATCATGTGGCAGTTCTGGAAAAGAAACACAAAGCGATTATCGGCAAAGGTTTTGTATCCGGGCAGAAGTGTATTTTAGCGAAGCCCCAGACATTTATGAATCTAAGCGGAGAGAGTGTGCGACAGCTTCTGGATTATTATAAGGTGGATGAAACCGCGGAACTGATTGTAATCTCTGACGATGTCAGTCTGGAGCTCGGGCAGATTCGAATCCGAAAGAAAGGAAGCGCCGGTGGACACAACGGGCTAAAAAATATTATCGCCCATTTAGGTCATGACAGCTTTGTCAGGGTGAAAATGGGTGTGGGGGAGAAGACCCCGGGTTATGATCTGGCAGACTACGTGCTGGGGCATTATACTTCCGAGGAGCGGAAGGTGATGGACGAAGCAGCTGAGCGGGCAGCGGATGCTATCCGTGCTATTATCGCTCAAGGTCCTGACGCAGCAATGAATGATTTTAACAGAAAGGCTTAGGAATTAGGCATGCAGGCACTACTGGCGCCGCTTCAGGAGTTGGCGGAATACAAATCCATAGGAGAGCAGCTGAGAAAGGGGAAAACACCCGTAGCGCTGACGGGATGTGTGGATTCCCAGAAGCTGCATGTGATATATGGTCTAGGAGCGAATTTCCGTATTCGGGTAGTGGTTACTTACAGTGACTTAAAGGCTCGGGAGCTTTTTGAAGAGTATAAATTTTATGACAGGAATGTCATGTTATACCCTGCAAAGGATCTTATATTTTTCCAGGCGGACATTCACGGCAATCAGCTGGTGAAGGAAAGGGTCAAGACTTTGCGCAGGCTTATGGAGCGCAAGCCGGTGACTATTATCACTACTTATGCAGCGCTGATGACTCCTCAAGCTATGTGGAGCCATGATACCGATGTGATCGAATTGTTTCGGGGAGGATCCATACAGGAAACTGCACTGGCGGAGAAGCTGGTTTCTTTTGGGTATGAGAAGAATTATCAAGTGGAAGGTCCGGGGCAATTCTCTATACGTGGCGGCATTGTGGACATCTTTGATCTGACAGAGGAGAATCCTTATCGAATTGAGCTGTGGGGAGATGAAGTGGAATCCATCCGAAGCTTTGATATTTTAAGTCAGCGTTCCATCGAAAACCTGGAGAGTATTTCTATCTATCCTGCTACAGAGTTTGTCTTAGATGACAACCGTGTCAGAAATGGATTGAAAAGGCTGGAGGAGGAAGCTGCAGTACAGGAGGCATATTTCCGAAAGGAGCATAGACCGGAGGAAGCTTACAGAATTGTCACACAAGTAAGAGAGCTGAAGGAGCAGCTGCTGGAATTTAAGAGCCAGGTAAACCTGGAGGGGTACATCCGATATTTTTACGAGGATACAGTGGCGTTGCCGGAGCTTCTGCTGCGTATGGAGGACAACTCAGCCGGTACAGCTGCAAAACCGGTATTTTTTTTGGACGAACCGGCACGGCTGAAAGAGCAGGCAGATGCGGTGGAGCTGGAATTTCGAGAGAGTATGGCTCAGCGTGCAGAGAAAGGATATATTTTACCGGGCCAGATGGAGCTTCTGTACAGCGGTGAACAGGTGGCGGCAAAACTTTTGCAGGGCAGTGTAGCCACTGTGTCAACCATGGATATCAGAAGCGGATATTTCAAGACAGAACATCGAATGGATGTGGCTGCCAGAAGTGTGGCGCCCTACAACAACAGCTTTGAGACATTGGTGAAGGATCTGAAGCAGTTTCGCAGGAACGGTTATCGGGTGTTGTTACTCTCAGGTTCTCGTACCAGAGCGAAACGATTGGCAGAGGATCTGCGGGACAACGATCTGACTGCCATATATACCGAGGATCCTATGCGGGAAGTACAGTCCGGGGAGGTGGTTACCTATTATGGTCATGTAAACCGGGGATTCGAGTACCCGCTGCTAAAGTTTGTGGTACTGTCTGAGACGGATATCTTTGGCGCGGAGAAGAAAAAGAAGAAGTCGAAGAAGCTTTATCAGGGTCAGAAGATCAAAGACTTCAACGAGCTGAAGGTGGGAGACTATGTGGTTCATGAGAGCCACGGTCTCGGCATTTACCGGGGCATCGAAAAAGTAGAAATGGAAAATGTAGTCAAGGACTACATCAAGATAGAATACCGTGACGGAGGCAATCTTTATGTGCTGGCCACGGGTTTGGATGTGATTCAGAAGTACGCTTCTTCTGAGGCGAAGAAACCCAAACTGAACAAGTTGGGCAGTAAAGAGTGGGAGCGCACCAAGACAAAGGTCAGGGGTGCAGTCAATGAGGTGGCAAAGGATCTGGTGGAACTCTATGCCATCCGCCAGCAGAGTGAAGGATACCGGTTCGGCAAGGATACGGTATGGCAGCGGGAATTTGAAGAGATGTTTCCCTTTGAGGAGACGGAGGATCAGTTGGCAGCTATCGCGGACACCAAGGCGGATATGGAGAGCGCTAAGATCATGGATCGTCTGATTTGCGGCGATGTAGGTTACGGAAAGACGGAAATTGCCATACGAGCGGCTTTTAAAGCAGTGCAGGAAGGCAAACAGGTGGTGTACCTTGTTCCCACTACTATTCTGGCACAGCAACACTACACCACCTTCGTACAACGCATGAAGGATTTTCCGATTCGGGTGGAGCTGATGAGCCGTTTCCGTACACCGTCAGAGATTAAGAAAACGGTGGCTGACCTGCAAAAGGGGATGGTGGACATTGTGATAGGTACTCACCGCGTTTTATCTGACGATGTTAAATTCAAGGATTTAGGACTTTTAGTCATCGATGAGGAACAACGCTTCGGCGTGGCTCACAAGGAGAAGATAAAAAAGCTGAAGGAGAATGTGGACGTATTGACGCTGACTGCAACGCCCATCCCCAGAACCCTTCACATGAGTCTGATCGGTATTCGGGATATGAGCGTACTGGAAGAGGCCCCGGAGGATCGACTGCCCATCCAGACCTTTGTGTGCGAATATAATGAGGAGATGGTTCGGGAAGCAATTTCCAGGGAACTGGCCAGAGACGGTCAGGTTTACTATGTGTACAACCGAGTGAACAGTATTGCGGATATCACTGCCCGAATTCAGGCACTGGTGCCGGAGGCTGAGGTGGCATTCGCCCATGGACAGATGAAGGAGAGTGAGCTGGAGCGTATTATGCTGGAGTTCATCAGCGGTGAGATCGACGTGTTGGTGTCTACTACCATCATCGAGACAGGTCTGGATATTTCTAATGTGAACACTATGATTATTCATGATTCCGACAGCATGGGGCTGGCTCAGCTTTACCAGCTGCGGGGCCGGGTGGGACGGTCAAACCGTACAGCTTATGCTTTTCTTATGTATAAGAGAGATAAACTGTTAAAAGAGGTAGCAGAAAAACGACTGGCCGCTATCCGGGAGTTTACAGACCTGGGCAGCGGATTCAAAATTGCCATGCGTGACCTGGAGATCAGGGGAGCAGGAAACCTGCTGGGTGTGAGGCAGCATGGCCATATGGAGGCGGTGGGTTATGATCTGTACTGTAAGATGCTGAATGAGGCGGTACAGACCCAGAAGGGCATAACTGTGGCGGAGGATTTTCCCACGGTGATTGACCTTGATGTGGACGCATTTATTCCAGCATCCTATATTGTCAATGAGGTGCAGAAGCTGGACATCTATAAGCGGATCGCGGGTATCGAGAATGTGAAAGAGCGAGATGACATGCGGGATGAACTGCTTGACCGTTTTGGAGAAATCCCCAAGTCCGTGGACAATCTGCTGCGGATTGCCCTGATCCGGGTGGCAGCCCATAAGCTGTATATGACGGAAATCAAGGGCAAGAATGAGCGCATCATCTTTACGCTCCGTCCGGATGCCGGCCTGGATCCCGCCGGAATTCCGGTGCTGTTGAAAAAACATGGACAGAGCCTTGCTTTTACCGCTTATGGCACACCCTTCTTTACTTACAAATACAAGAAGACCGGGTTGGTGGAGACGGATGCAGAGCTTTTGTTGGGCAAGACGGAAGAGTTGTTGGAGGAGATGCAAAAGTTACTGACGGCCCAGTCGATTGCAAATGAAAAGATTTCAGTCAAGGAATAAATTGCAATGATAAAAATGTGATTACGAGATGATCCTTTTGACAGGGTCTGAACAGCACATTTTCGAACAAATGTTTTGAGAGAGTTTTATTGCCCTTTAAAAATGTTACCTTCTATTCAGAATAAGTCAAATAAATTCTGAATAGGAGGTAATTTATTATGAAAGGATATAATACGGCGAACGGATACATGGGACTTGTGGACGGCAGTTATATGCTTTTTGCCAGCGAGGAGGATTACAGGGAATATATGGCAGAGTAGATGCTACTCAGCCCGCGCCATTCGCAAAGCCGTGCCGCTGACGATCTCCGCCGCGCTGCGGCTATCTTTGCTCATAAAATGGCGCTCTCTCAAACGAGGAGTGTTAAATATTTAATTAATGGTAGGTCTCTTTTCTGTGGGGGATATTTATGGTAAACTATTCACATAGGAAGCAGCAGGTGCGTGTTGGTGTACAGACCGCAATGTGCTGCAGGATCTGTGCTCAGAATATCGCTGTCATGCAGCAGAAAAGAGGTAGATATGGGAAAAGAATTTGACCTGCTTTCATTGGGAGAAATCATGTTGAGGCTTTCTCCGCCGGACAACGAGCGAATCACCAGAGGCGACAGCCTGAGCAAGCAGGCTGGCGGTGCAGAGCTGAACGCCATCACCGGCGCAGCCATGCTGGGGCTTCGCTGCGGCATTATTTCCAAGCTGCCGGCTAACGATCTGGGTATTTACATCAAAAATCGGGTCCGCCTCTGCGGTGTCAGCGACGATTATCTGGTGTATGACGATGACAAGGACGCAAGGCTGGGAGTCTATTATTACGAGAGCGGTGCATATCCCCGCAAGCCCCGTATCGTTTATGACAGAAAAAACACTTCAGTGAACAAGATTTCTGTGTCCGATTTCGACGAATCCCTGTTCAGCGCCACACGCTGTTTCCACACCAGCGGTATTACGCTGGCGCTGAGCCCTCAGGTACGGGAGACAGCCATCGAGATGATCAAACGATTCAAAGAAAAGGGAGCGTTGATTTCCTTTGATGTGAACTTCCGCGGAAACCTGTGGACAGGAGCGGAGGCTAAGGCATGCATTGAGACCATCCTGCCCTATGTGGATGTGTTCTTCTGTTCTGAGGAGACAGCCCGGTTGACTTTTCTGAAGGAGGGCGATGCCAAGAGCATTATGAAGAGTTTTGCGGAAGAGTACCCCATTTCCATTGTGGCATCCACCCAGAGAGTGGTGCATAGCCCCAAACGTCACACTTTCGGTTCCGTCATCTACTGCGCTAAGGAGAATACTTATTATGAAGAACCTCCCTATGCGGACATTGAGGTGGTGGATCGAATCGGCAGCGGTGACGCTTACATATCCGGTGTGTTGTACGGTTTGCTGGCTCATGAGGGAGAATATCAAAAAGCTCTGGAGTACGGCAATGCTACCAGTGCTTTGAAGAATACCATTCCCGGAGATTTGCTCTCCACAGACTTAAAAGAAATTGACAGCATCATCAAGGAGCATAAGTCCACCGGACGGATCGCAGAAATGGATAGATGACATATGAATAATAATCCTTCATTTACAAATACTAGAAAAGCGCTAAGTGTGATGTATATACGAAATGGAGGAAAAAATCATGAAAGCGACAGGAATTGTCAGAAGAATAGATGATTTGGGCAGGATTGTGATCCCGAAAGAGATCCGGAGAACCTTGCACATCCGTGAATCAGATCCTCTGGAGATCTTTACGGACAGAGAGGGCCAGATCATCCTGAAAAAATATTCGCCTATCGGAGAGATGAGTACCTTTGCGAAGCAGTATGCAGAGAGCCTGGCACAAGTGTCCGGCCATGCGGCACTGATTGCAGACAGAGACCAGTTCATCGCAGCTGCAGGCGGCTATAAGCAGCTGGTAAATAAGTCTGTCAGCAGGCAGCTGGACGAAAAGGTGCACAACCGCGAGACACTGATGGCGTCCCGAGGTGACAGAGGATTTATCAATGTCTGTGACGAGGGCGGAGAAGAATATCAGCACGAGGCCATTGCGCCTATTCTATGTGAAGGTGATATCATTGGCAGTGTGGTGCTGCTCCAGAACGACAACAAGGCACGCATGGGTGAGGTGGAGCAAAAACTCCTGCTCTCAGCAGCGGGTTTCCTTGGAAGGCAGATGGAGCAGTAACAAGGGTTATGCTGCAGCCGGGATATAATGAAGCAGTTAAGCCGGTATAAGTAAAATGAAAAGCGGAGGAGTACCCGTGAAATCGGGAGAACTTCTCCGTTTTCTTTCGTTTAAGAACTGTTTTGGCTGTGGAAACAATCCATAAGTCCATAGTTGACTTCGCGGTACATGATTAGGTGCATGATTATAGAAAGAAATTCTTGACAACAAAAAATGAGTGGGGATATAATGATGCAAATACCATAGATAACTGGAAATGCATTGACGAAGAGAGTAGTTGTGTCAGGAAAGGCAAAGCGAGCCGGTGACGGTGGGAGACTGGTGCGAGTAGAGGGACAATGAAAATCACTTCCGAGCAGTCAGGACCAAAGGAGAAGAAAGCTCTCCCTGTAGTCTTGGACGGAGTTCCTCCGTTATGGGAAAACATATAATTCCTACAGCATTTCATGTGCGGAACGTATGATGTAACAGGTGGTAGCGCAGGTAAAGATTTTAAGACCGCGTCCTTTTACGGACGCGGTCAATTTTTATATGAGGGCGATAATGTAGGTATTGAGCTGGATGGTCTGGAAAAGAATCAGATTGCGCCCGGAGATCAGCTGGTGGGATATTTGCCGATGACAAACTGAAATAATTTATTCTATATTTATTAAAGAAAGGGAAGAATCATGTACAACAAAGTATCCAAGGAACTGAATTTTGTGGAGAGAGAGAAGCAGGTAGAGAAGTTCTGGAAGGAGAACGACATCTTCCAAAAGAGTATAGAGAGCCGTAAGCAAGGTCCTGTCTATACCTTTTATGACGGCCCTCCTACTGCCAACGGTAAGCCCCATATCGGCCATGTGCTTACCAGGGTCATCAAGGACATGATCCCCAGGTATCGCACGATGAAGGGATATATGGTACCGCGTAAAGCCGGTTGGGATACCCATGGTCTGCCGGTGGAGATTGAAGTGGAGAAGCTGCTGGGCTTGAACGGCAAGGATCAGATTGAAGAGTACGGCTTGGAGCCTTTCATCGATAAATGTAAGGAGAGCGTCTGGAAGTACAAGGGCATGTGGGAGGATTTCTCCGGTACCGTTGGCTTTTGGGCTGACATGGACGATCCTTATGTGACCTATCATGATGACTATATTGAGTCCGAGTGGTGGGCGCTTAAGACCATCTGGGATAAGGGGCTCCTGTACAAGGGCTTTAAGATCGTGCCCTACTGCCCTCGCTGTGGTACCCCTTTGTCTACCGCTGAGGTTGCACAGGGTTATAAGGATATCAAAGAACGTTCTGCCATTGCACGTTTTAAGGTAAAGGACGAAGACGCTTACATTCTTGCATGGACCACCACCCCTTGGACCCTGCCTTCTAATGTGGCTCTCTGCGTGAATCCCGATGAGACATATGCCAAGGTGAAGGCGGCTGACGGTTATACCTATTATATGGCGCAGGCTCTGTTGGACACCGTATTGGGTAAGCTGGCAAACGCTGAAGAGGAAACCCCGGCCTATGAAGTGCTGGAGACTTATACCGGAAAAGAGCTGGAGTACAAAGAGTATGAACCGCTGTTTGACTACGCCTTAGATATCTGTAAAAAACAGGATAAAAAAGCTCATTATGTAGTTTGCGACACATATGTCACATTGACAGATGGTACCGGTGTGGTACACATTGCCCCTGCTTTTGGTGAGGATGATGCCAAGGTTGGCCGCGTCTACGATCTGCCCTTTGTTCAGCTGGTGGACGGTAAAGGAGAGATGACGGCTGAAACCGACTATGCGGGAGTTTTTGTAAAGGATGCGGATCCTATGGTCATCAGGGATCTGGACAAGAAGGGCCTGCTCTATGACGCGCCCAAGTTTGAGCACAGCTATCCTCATTGCTGGCGCTGTGACACGCCGCTGATCTACTATGCAAGAGAATCCTGGTATATCAAGGAGACAGCGGTGCGGGATGATCTGATCCGCAACAACAATACGGTAAACTGGATTCCCGAGTCCATCGGCAAGGGTCGCTTCGGAAATTGGCTGGAGAATATTCAGGACTGGGCAATTTCCCGGAACCGTTACTGGGGTACTCCTTTAAATATTTGGGAGTGTGAGTGCGGTTATCAGCACTGCGTTGGCAGCAGACAGGAGTTGGCTGATTTAAGCGGCAATCCCGACAGCGCAAAGGTGGAGCTGCACAGACCCTATATTGACGAAGTGACCTTCTCTTGTCCTAAGTGCGGCAAGACCATGCACAGGGTTCCCGAGGTCATTGACTGCTGGTTTGACTCTGGTGCAATGCCTTTTGCACAGCATCACTATCCCTTTGAAAATAAGGAACTGTTTGAGCAGCAGTTCCCGGCACAATTCATCTCTGAGGCTGTGGATCAGACCAGAGGCTGGTTCCACTCTTTGATGGCGGAGTCCACTCTGCTGTTCAACAAAGCACCTTACGAGAACGTAATTGTACTGGGACATGTGCAGGACGAAAACGGCCAGAAGATGAGTAAGTCCAAGGGCAATGCGGTGGATCCTTTCGAAGCCCTTGAGACCTACGGCGCAGATGCAATCCGCTGGTATTTCTATACCAACTCCGCACCCTGGCTGCCCAACCGCTTCCACGGCAAGGCGGTGATGGAAGGCCAGAAGAAGCTTATGGGAACCCTGTGGAACACCTATGCTTTCTTTGTGCTGTATGCAAATATAGATAACTTTGACGCTACCAAATATGAGCTGGAGTATGACAAACTGACCGTGATGGATAAATGGATTCTGTCAAGGCTGAATTCTGTAGTGAACATGGTGGATGAGAATCTGGATCAATATCGGATTCCTGAGGCGGGCAAGGCTCTGGATGATTTTGTTGATGAGCTGAGCAACTGGTATGTGCGCCGCTGTAGAGAGCGGTTCTGGGCTAAGGGAATGGAGCAGGATAAGATAAGCGCTTATATGACTCTTTATACCGCCCTGGTGACCATAAGCAAGGCTGCCGCACCCATGATCCCTTTCATGACAGAGGAAATTTACCGGAACCTAGTGTGCAGCATTGACAAGAATGCGCCGGAGAGTGTGCATCTATGCGATTTTCCTGTGGCAGAGGAACGCTTTATCGACAGAGAACTGGAACAGAACATGCAGGAAGTGCTGAATGTGAAAGCGATGGCGCTGGCATGCAGGAATGATGCGGCCATTAAGATCCGTCAGCCCCTCAGTAAAATGTATGTGAAGTCAGAGTATGAACTCAGTGAGTTTTATACCGATATCGTCAAGGATGAGCTAAATGTAAAAGAGATCATTTACACTGATGATGTGAGGGATTTTACCTCCTATACCTTCAAGCCCCAGCTGCGCACGGTTGGTCCCAAGTACGGCAAGCTCCTTGGCGGCATCCAGAAAGCTCTTTCTGCGCTGGATGGCAACACTGCCATGGATGAACTGAATGCAAATGGCAAGCTCAGCTTTGACATTGACGGTACATCAGTGGAACTGACGAAGGATGATCTTTTAATAGATATGGCCCAGAAGGAAGGCTATGTCTCCCAGGAGGACGGACGCATTACGGTGGTGCTTGACACCAACCTGACGGAAGCGCTGATTGAAGAAGGCTTTGTGTATGAACTGATCAGCAAGATCCAGACCATGCGCAAGGAGGCCGACTTTGAGGTGACGGATCATATCAAAGTATCTTTCAATGGAAATGAGAAACTGGCGGCTTTGGCTGAGCGCAACAGGGAGGCTATCTCTGAGAAAGTGCTGGCGGATGAACTGACCAGTGAAGCAGAATATGCAATCTCCAAACCGTGGGATAACGTGAACGGCGAAGCAGTGACAATTTCTTTGGAGAGAGTGTAAGAGAACTGTAAGTAAAATATCTGTTGGAATTGGATGGAAAATTTGGTATAATGATTCTGTTATTTGATTCATATATCATGGAACAGAATATTAAAGGAGATTGTCAACATGAAGAATGTGGCACCAAAGAAAGCAGAAAAGGCAAAGTTTGACAAAGAGCTTTTTAAGAGAAGTGTCCTCTATAATGTAAGGACACAGTACCGCAAGGAGCTGGAGGAAGCTACTCCTCAGCAGATTTTCCAGGCGGCTTCTCTTGCGATTAAGGATCAGATCATCCAGAACTGGATGGACTCCCAAAAGGCATATGAGAAGGAAGATCCTAAAATGGTATACTACATGTCCATGGAGTTTCTGATGGGGCGCGCTATGGGCAACAATCTGATCAATATGCAGGCTTACAAGCCTGTGAAGGAGGCTATGGAGGAGTTAGGTCTGGATCTGAACTTGATCGAAGATCAGGAGCCCGACGCAGCTCTGGGCAACGGCGGCCTGGGGCGTCTCGCGGCCTGCTTCCTGGATTCCTTGGCTACTCTGGGATACCCTGCTTACGGCTGCGGTATCCGTTACCGCTATGGCATGTTCAAGCAGGAGATCCGCGACGGCTATCAGGTGGAGGTGCCTGACAACTGGTTGGCTGACGGCAATCCCTTTGAGCTTCGCCGCCCGGAGTACGCAATGACCGTTAAGTTTGGCGGCTATGTGGCGCTGCGCACCGATGAGAACGGCCAGAGCCACTTTGTGCAGGAGGGCTATCAGGCTGTGAGAGCTGTTCCCTTCGATCTGCCCATCGTGGGATACGGAAACGGCATCGTCAACACGCTGCGTATCTGGGATGCGGAACCCATGGAGGTATTCCAGCTGGATTCCTTTGATCAGGGAGACTATCGCAAGGCCGTAGAGCAGGAGAACCTGGCCAGGAACCTTGTGGAAGTGCTGTACCCTAATGACAACCATTATGCCGGCAAGGAGCTGCGCTTAAAACAGCAGTATTTCTTTATCTCTGCATCCGTGCAGAGGGCAGTGGCAAAGTATATGAAAACGCATGATGATATCCGTCATTTCCACGAGAAGGTGACTTTCCAGCTGAACGATACTCACCCCACTGTGGCAGTGCCTGAGTTGATGCGTATCCTGCTGGACGACTACAACCTATCTTGGGATGAAGCATGGTATATCACTACCCATACCTGTGCCTACACGAATCATACCATTATGGCAGAGGCGCTGGAGAAGTGGCCCATTGACTTGTTCTCCCGGCTGCTTCCCCGGGTATATCAGATTGTGGAGGAAATCAACCGCAGGTTTGTGATGGAGATCGAGCAGAAGTACTCCAATATCTACGGTGTGGATGTGCAGGAAAAGATCCGAAAGATGGCAATCTTGTATGACGGACAGGTAAAGATGGCTCACATGGCTATCGTGGCAGGCTACTCTGTAAATGGTGTGGCAAGGCTGCACACGGAGATTTTGCAGAAGCAGGAGCTGCGTGACTTCTATGAGATGTACCCTGAGCGATTCAATAACAAGACCAACGGTATTACCCAGAGACGTTTCCTTCTGCACGGAAATCCCTTGCTTGCAGACTGGGTGACATCCAAGGTTGGTGACGGCTGGATCACGGATCTGCCCCAGATAGCAAAGCTTAGGGATGTGGCGGACAACAGCAAGGCACAGAAGGAGTTCATGGAGATCAAGTACAAGAACAAGCTGCGTCTGGCAAAATATATCAAGGAGCACAACGGCATCGAGGTAGACCCCAACTCCATATTCGATGTACAGGTAAAACGTCTCCATGAGTACAAGAGACAGCTTTTGAACATCCTCCATGTGATGTACTTATACAACGATTTGAAGGCGCATCCTGAGAAGGAGTTCTTCCCCAGAACTTTCATCTTTGGTGCAAAGGCAGCCGCAGGTTACCGTAACGCAAAGCTTACCATCAAGTTGATAAATGCTGTGGCGGATGTGATAAACAGCGATAATTCTATTGGCGGTAAGATCAAGGTTGTATTTATCGAGAATTATAACGTGTCTAATGCAGAGATTATCTTTGCGGCAGCAGATGTATCCGAGCAGATTTCCACTGCCAGCAAGGAGGCTTCCGGTACCGGCAACATGAAGTTCATGCTAAACGGTGCATTGACCCTGGGCACCATGGACGGTGCAAATGTGGAAATCGTAGAGGAAGTGGGTGAGGAGAACGCATTTATCTTCGGCCTGAGCTCCGACGAGGTGATAGGTTACGAGCAGCATGGCGGTTATAACCCCATGGATATTTATAACAGCGACGGAGATATCAGAAGAGTTCTGGATCAGCTGGTTGACGGTACCTATTCCGGGGACAAGGAGCTGTTCCGTCCTCTGTATAACTCTCTGCTGAACACCCTGTCCACTTCTAAAGCGGATACCTACTTCATCCTAAAAGATTTCCGGTCCTATGCGGAGGCCCAGAAAAAGGTGGAGGAAGCCTATAAGAACAAGGCGAGTTGGGCAAAAAGCGCTATTCTCAACGTGGCTGGCTCAGGCAAATTCACCTCAGACAGAACTATCCAACAGTATGTGGATGAGATCTGGCACCTGGATAAGGTGGTGCTGAAGTAATTCACCAGAGGAATCAGTAAAAGACAAGTACACAAGGCACACATGGGCAGAAATGCCTTTGTGTGCCTTGTTTTGTCCCTTGAGATCAACACAGATGTGAACAGTCCGGAGTATGGACATGTCACTTCCCGGGAGAATGGGAATATGAAAGTGGTAATGGCTGTGGACACAGGATTATATTGGAACTTTGCCACAGTTTTGATCTGTCATATGGAAAGTAAATATGAACATGATTATATTTTTTACGTTGAAGCGAATGGATTAACGATAAATTAGTTGTTGATACGGTTTGAAAACGGATATTTACGGATTAAATACGGTTGACAAACGGGTTGGAAAGGGATAAGATAAAGTCAGATAAACCACAGAAAAGCACAGCGGAGCATACCGCAGAAAGGATGTGGCGTATGACTTTGGATGAAATGAAGCAGATCAAGCAGGAGCGTGGTTACAGTCTGGCACAGTTGTCTGAGTATAGCGGTGTGCCGCTGGGAACCCTGCAGAAGATTTTTTCCGGGGAGACGGAGCATCCAAGGTATGCTACCCGACGTGCGTTGGAACAGGTGCTCTCTGAAGAGGCCAAAGCATCTCAGACAGTAAGAGAAGCCAGTGTTTATTCGACGGACCGCCCCCGTAAGCCGGGAGAGTATACTCTGGAGGATTATTATACCTTGCCGGAGGACAGGCGCGCGGAGCTGATCGAGGGTGTGATTTATGATATGGCAGCACCATCCTTCGTCCACCAGCATCTTCTCGGAAAGTTGTTTACTCAAATTAGCAGCTTTATTGAAAGCAGGAATGGGGATTGTCTTCCCATGATGGCTCCGGTTGATGTAAGGCTCGACTGTGATGACAGGACCATGGTACAGCCCGATATCCTGATCCTGTGCGACAGGAGTAAGATTTGTAAGTGGGGCATTATGGGGGCTCCCGACTTTTGTCTGGAGATTGTATCGGAGTCCACAAGGCGTAAGGATTATATTAAAAAGCTGCAAAAATATGTGGATGCAGGTGTGCGGGAGTACTGGATCCTGGATCCGGAGCGCCGTATGTTAGTCACTTATGACTGGCGGGATGATTTTACAGCCCATATGGTGCCCTTGAAGGGAAAAGCCGGTCTTGCTCTCTATGGGGAAGAGTTGCAGATTGACCTGGATGAAATAGTCCGGCTGATTCAAAATTATCCTGATTAATAGTTTCCCAAGGTATTTTTAATAGTTTCCCAGGGCATTTTACCATTGCAACAGCTTTTACTTTCCTTTATAATATCTGGTGTATGTTGCATGAGATCAGGTAGAAGGGCTTAAGGAGGATATGGTATGGTAACATTACTGCAGGGCGGCGCTTATCTGGTAAACGGCACAGAGATTGTGGCGGAGGGGCCGGAAGCAGCTGCGGCGTTAAAATCTAAGACAGGTAAAGAAATCACCCGGGAGGAAGCGGCGAAGAACACTATCGCTTACGGCATCCTTGAGAGCCACAACACCTCGGGCAGCATGGATAAGCTGAAAATTCGCTTTGATAAGCTCACATCCCACGATATTACTTTTGTAGGCATTATCCAGACGGCAAGGGCGTCAGGATTACAGAAGTTTCCCATGCCCTATGTACTTACCAACTGCCATAATTCCCTGTGTGCAGTGGGCGGCACCATCAACGAGGATGACCATATGTTTGGTCTGACCTGTGCGAAAAAGTACGGAGGTGTGTATGTGCCTCCTCATCAGGCAGTTATCCATCAGTTTGCAAGAGAGATGCTTGCAGGGGGCGGCAGGATGATTCTGGGCTCTGATTCCCATACCCGTTACGGCGCTCTGGGCACCATGGCGATGGGTGAGGGTGGTCCGGAGCTGGTCAAGCAGCTGCTGAATCAGACCTATGATATCAATATGCCCGGCGTGGTGGGCGTTTACCTGACGGGGGCTCCTGTAAAGGGCGTAGGACCTCAGGATGTGGCGCTGGCGATTATTGGCGCTGTGTTCAAGAACGGCTATGTAAAGAACAAAGTGATGGAGTTTGTAGGCCCGGGTGTGGCTAACTTAAGCGCTGACTTCCGTATCGGCATTGATGTGATGACCACAGAGACCACATGCCTGTCCTCTATCTGGAAGACGGATGCGGAAATTGAAGAGTTCTATGAGATTCACGGAAGGAAAGAAGAGTACAAGGAACTGAATCCCGGAGATGTGGCTTATTATGACGGCATGATTGAGGTTGACCTGTGCAAGGTACGACCGATGATTGCTATGCCCTTCCACCCCAGCAATACATATACCATCGAGGAGCTGAATGCAAATCTCATGGATATTCTGGATGAGACAGAGAAGCGGGCGCAGGTGAGCCTGGACGGTGCTGTGGAGTTTCATCTGAAGGATAAGGTAAAGAACGGCAAGTTCATGGTTGATCAGGGAATTATTGCAGGCTGTGCAGGTGGCGGTTTTGAAAATATCTGTGCTGCAGCGGATATCTTGAAGGGTCAATACATTGGTTCCGATGGATTTACCCTGAGTGTATATCCTGCCTCCATGCCCGTTTATATGGAGCTGATCCGGAATGGCTGCGCCGCCACAATCTTAGAGACCGGCGCTGTGATGAAGACTGCGTTCTGCGGTCCCTGCTTCGGTGCAGGCGACACGCCGGCAAACAATGCTTTCAGTATCCGCCATTCCACCAGAAACTTCCCCAACCGTGAGGGAAGTAAGCTGCAGAGCGGTCAGATTTCCTCTGTGGCTCTGATGGATGCCCGTTCCATCGCTGCTACAGCAGCAAACAAGGGTGTATTGACTCCTGCAACGGATTTTGACGGAGAGATTGGAAAATATAAATATCATTTTGACAGCAAAATTTATGAGAATCGTGTATTTGATTCCCACGGTGCAGCGGATCCCGATGTGGAGATCCAGTTTGGACCCAACATCAAGGACTGGCCCGCAATGGGTGAATTGCCAGAGAATCTGGTGCTACAGGTGGTCAGCGAGATTCATGACCCCGTGACAACCACAGACGAGTTGATTCCCTCAGGTGAGACTTCTTCCTACCGTTCTAACCCTCTGGGGCTGGCAGAGTTTACCTTAAGCCGAAAGGATCCAAATTATGTGGCAAGGGCCAAGGAGATTCAGAAGGCTGAAACCGAGCGTATGAACGGCGGGCATCCCTGTCATGTACTTCCCGTGGTAAAAGATTTGATGGGCGTAATCAAGACACAGTACCCGGATGCTGACCATACCAATACAGGATTTGGTTCCACCATCTTTGCTGTAAAACCCGGAGACGGCTCTGCAAGAGAGCAGGCGGCCTCCTGCCAGAAGGTGCTGGGCGGCTGGGCAAATATTGCCAATGAATATGCTACAAAGCGCTATCGCTCCAACCTGATCAATTGGGGCATGCTGCCCTTCCTGATTAAAGAGGGGGATTTGCCCTTTAAGAATTTGGATTACCTCTTTATCCCCGGCATCAAGAGGGCTGTGGAGGAAAAAGCTGAGGCGATTACTGCATATGTGGTGGGAGAGAGTGAACTTAGGAGTTTTGAACTGAGACTGGGCGAGCTTACCGATGAGGAGCGGCAGATTATCCTGAAGGGATGCCTGATTAATTATAATAGGGTTTAAATTATTTTACAACAAAGAATAAAGCAGCCATTCGCTTGATATTCAGTTTTTAGAGGCAAGCGGATGGCTGCTTTTGCGAAAATGCATTCGTCAACCAAAAGTTTCGGAAAACGCTTTCCTTATTTCGAAACATATGATATAATGAGCGCAAGCGAGAAGAATGAGCTTGCTCATTCGGCAAACGGCGAATGTCGGTCACAGGCTGTGCCTGTGATATAATGAGCGCAAGCGAGAAGAATGAGCTTGCTCATTCGGCAAACGGCGAATGTCGATCACAAGCTTTGCTTGTGATATAATGATCTTCAGAAACATGTTTTAGGAGAACTTTGTTGGATTCTATTGTCAAAAAAGGAGGTTTTTATCATGTTGGGCAAGGTTGCAAAGAAAATGAGTTTCCGGAGAATCTGGGCGGCTGTCATGGCAACTGTCTTGATATTCCTGGCATCAGCTGAAGGCTTGTGGAGCATGCCGCTTGTAGAGGCGGCGGAGGATCTGGTACTGAAGCTGCACTATCACCGTGAGGACGGCAACTACAGTGACTGGGATGTTTGGCTCTGGGAGGTCGGCGGTGAAGGAAACGGCTATGCCTTTGAGGAAGAGGACGGCGATATGGTTGCCACTAAGGTAATCACACCGGGCGTAACAAGCGTTGGATTTATAGTCCGCACCTCCAGTTGGGCGAAAGATATTGATAAGGATCAGTTTATCGACATATCCGAGATGGTTTCCGGAACGGTACATGTATATGTTGAGTCCGGTGTGGAGGGCTATACCAAAGAGTATGGCGAGGATGCTGTCACAGGTGTCAAACTTTCCAAAGCTGTTTATGACGATGAGAATAACTGTGTCATCATCAATATGACCGGCGCGGTGGAGGGCGATTTGAACAGTGTGTTCCGTATTCAGGGTTCCGACGGAGATATTTCCATAGTGGAAGCTGTGGAAGGAAACCGCTGGGAATATATCCTGACTCCGGAAACACCCCTGGTGCTCACCAAAGAATATAAAGTTATTTTTGAAGAGACAGAGTACAAGATCGTGATGCCTAATATTTATTCCACTGAAAAGTTCGAGGCGGAATACACTTACTCAGGAAGTGATCTGGGCGCCACTTGGACCGCGCAAAAAACATCCTTCCGTGTTTGGGCTCCTACAGCTGAATCTGTAAAAGTCAATCTCTATGCGACTGGAACAAAGGGTACTGACGATCTGTTAGAACAGCTTGAAATGCAGGCGGATGTGAACGGCACTTGGGTGGCTGAGAAGGAAGGCGACGTAAACGGAACTTATTATACCTATGTGGTCACCTTAAACGGACAGGAAAAAGAGGCTTGTGATCCCTACGCCAGGACAACCGGCGTAAACGGCGACAGAGCTATGGTTATTGACTTGGCATCCACCAATCCTTCGGGCTGGGAAAATGACAGTGATCCTCATGCGGGCATGTCGTACAATGATGCCATCATTTATGAGCTGCATGTGAGGGATCTGTCTTCCGATAAAAGTTCGGGCATTGAGCATGTAGGTAAATTTCTGGGACTCACGGAAACCGGAACTACCACACCCGGCGGTATTCCCACCGGATTGGATCACATCAAGGATCTGGGCATAACCCACCTGCATCTGCTGCCCAGCTATGACTACGGTTCCGTAGATGAGACAAAGTTGGAAGAAAAAGCGCAGTTCAACTGGGGTTATGATCCCGTGAACTATAATGTGCCGGAGGGTTCCTACTCCACGGATCCTTACAATGGTGAAGTGCGTGTAAGAGAGATGAAGCAGATGGTTCAGGTACTGCATGAAAATGACATTAGTGTCGTTATGGATGTGGTGTACAATCATGTGCAGAGCGCCGGTGATTTCTGCTTTAATGTGATTGTTCCGGGATATTTTTCCCGTATCAATGAAAACGGTTCTTACTCCAATGGCTCCGGCTGCGGAAACGACACAGCCTCCGAGCGAAGCATGGTGAGGAAATATATCGTAGATTCCGTAAAATACTGGGCGGACGAGTACCATATCGACGGTTTCCGTTTTGATCTTGTAGGCCTTCTTGACACAGAGACCATCAATGAGATTGTGACAGAGGTACACAAGGATCATCCCAACGTGATTTTCTACGGTGAGGGGTGGACAATGAACACCACCGTGACCAAGGATGGCTATATCATGGCCACACAGGTAAATTCAACCCAGACACCTGGCTTTGCCTATTTCAGCGATACCATTAGGGACGCTCTCAAGGGCAGCGTATTCGATACATCCACCGGCTATGTGTCCGGTGCTTCCGGCAAAGAGAGAACCATTGAGCAGTGCTTCCTGGGTCTGACCGACTGGTGTACCACTCCGGCTCAGACAATTAACTATGCATCCTGCCATGACAATCTGACATTGATGGATCGTCTGACCCGGTCTGTCAGGGGCACCACCAGAGAAGAACAAATTCGGATGAACAATTTGGCAGCAGCCATTTATCTCACTGCGGAAGGTATTCCTTTCATGCAGGCCGGAGAGGAAATGCTGCGGTCCAAGCCTACCGCCAGTGGCTCTTTTGATGAAAACAGTTATTCATCGCCCGATTCTGTCAACAGCTTGAAATGGGAAACACTGGAAAAGGAAGAGTACTGGAATGTGTATCAGTATTATAAGGGACTGATTGCTTTCCGCAAAGCACACGGTGCGCTTAGACTTAGCAGCGCTCAGGATGTAGAACAAAATGTCTCAGTTGTAGAGGGGCTGCCTGAGAATGTGACAGCCTTCCGTATCAACGGCGGTGTTAACGGTGAAACTGCCGAAGAACTTTTCGTTATTTTTAATCCCAATAAGGAAACCGTGGAGGTCGCTCTTCCCGAGGGAGTGTGGAATGTATGTATTAACGGAGAGAAGGCAGGTACAGAGGCCTTAGAGACCATCACAAACGGCGTGGCATCTGTAACTTCTATTTCAGCCATGGTGCTGATAAAGGGAGAGGGAATCCCTACTGCTGCACCCCAGGAGAACGCTTCTATCCAGGGATCGGAAGGAAATACCGGAACAAGATTCTTCATGTGGATGGCAATTGTTTGTGTGGGAGTTGCTGTGATTGCAGGCATTGTCCTTATCCTTGCAGTAAGGGCAAAAAATGGTAAAAAATAGATAGCCAAAGGACTCTCCTCTATGCTATACTATCTTAAAGTGTTTTTTCCGACAGCCTGGGCTGTAAAGGGGATGAGACATTTAAACGAGAATGGATATAAGAGGGGATACCTATGGAATTTAATAAATCTGTATCTAACCCCATGCTGGTGGGATGCTTTCAGCTTTTGATAGCGGAGGATACCGTTGAACATCGTAATATGCTTGTGAATGAGCTTCAAAATGCAAATCTTTTGGCGCCTGCCATGATTGAACCTGCACCTGAGGAGGATGCTGAGGGCAATTTGAGGCTGATACCCGGCAGTAAGATACAATTTCCCCTGTTGATTACACCGGACGGGAAACAGTTCTTTATGGGCTTTACCGATGACATTGAGTATCAGAAGTGGGTGAAGCAAAATCAACCCCTTCCTACTTTTGCCCTGAGATTCGACGACTATGTGGGAATGTTGCTGAATAAGGATGCTATGGGGAATATCAGCCAGGCATTGGGATTTGTGATCAATCCTTACGGTGTAAACCTTATGGTGTCCAAAGACATGATTGCAGGGATAATGGGAGCAAGACTGGCGCATGCAGCACGGACAGCAAATGCCAGATCTGCCCAGAAACTTCGTGTGCCTACTGCACCCAACAAAGATGAAGATGTGGAGAAATCGGTTGGCGCACCGGAGAATGAATCAGAGGAAAAATAAGGACTTTAACCTAAAGTATGAAACGTTTGTGTCGATATATCTATTACAGGTAGACGGAAAGGCCAGCCGTCGCCGAGTAAAGATATGGACACCACGGATGGTATTTTCGAGGAAAACGGACTTTTCCAAAGAAATACCATCCTTTTTTACGCGATGAGCGGGGGAACATGGAAGGAAACCAAAAAGTTCTGCGGTGCAGGAACAGTGGCATCAGGGAAGATAGAGCTGCGTCGGGCAGTACAGAATGGGTGGACATAAAGGAGAGAAAAGAGGATTGAGAATTGATTCCAGCACAGTAGGAATGGAATCCGCAAGAAGCTATAGAGCTTCTCAAACAACGATTACGCGTTTTTCCATGAGACAGTATCAAGGAAACCTGGCACAGGACAATAATGCCCTCAACACAGAGATCGGAAATGACGGTGACGGCACCGGGGAGGCAAAACAGTCCTCTCAGAAGGCAGCCACGTCCATGGGGGATTGGCAGAATCGATTCCAGATTTCCAGCGGCAGGTTGAGCATCAGGAGCAGCCCCAGTCAGACATTAGCCACAATCAGGAACCACACTGTAAATTACATTTTGGACTTGTTTTTCGGATACAGGAGAAACGTGTGGAATCCCTGGAGTAATAAAGACTCTTACTCCAATCAGCTTCAACCGGTGGAATTACAGCCTGTCAAAATCCAGGAGTGGAATATTTCCCAGGAGAGTTACTATTATGAATCGGAAGAGACTTTCTTTTCCACTCAGGGAACGGTGCGTACCGGAGACGGCAGAGAGATAAACTTTAATGTGTACGTGGGTATGAGCCGGGAATTCCAGCAGTATTATCAGGAGGAGTTTCAGATGTCACAATTGCAGCTGACGGATCCTCTGGTGATCAATTTGGACGGAGATGTGGCAGACATTTCAGATCAGACCTTTTACTTTGACATTGATGGAGACGGGACGCTGGACGAGATAAACCAGTTAGGGTCACGCAGCGGTTTCCTGGCGCTGGACAAGAACGGCGACGGTATTATCAATGACGGCACGGAATTGTTCGGTACATCAAGCGGAAACGGGTTCAGGGATCTTGCGCAATATGATGATGACGGTGACGGATGGATTGACGAGGACGATGCCATCTGGTCAAAACTCAGAATCTGGTGCAAGGATGAGAACGGTAATGATGTGCTCTATAAATTGTCTGATGTAGGCGTGGGCGCAATTTGTCTGCAAAACGTAGGGACGGAATTTTCACAACAGGGACAGGATGGCAGCGTCAATGCTGTTGTGCGGAATACCGGTGTATTTCTCTATGAGAACGGAAATGTGGGAACTGTGCAACATGTAGACATGGTTCAGCATTCTTATTCTGCATAAACCACAAATAAAAACAATAGAAAGTGCGCTCCGCAAACTTTTTGCAGTCAAGAATGAAATAATGTCAATCATTATGAACTGCTTCAATGTTAACAGCATTGGAGCAGTTTATTTTTGTATATTTCCCTTTAATTCGGGCAAACTGGTAGCGAGAAAAACATTTTATGCTTTCTTGTAACAGAAAATTATGTGCGAAAAGGAAGGGAAACCAAGCAATGAGAAGAAATAGAAAAGACGACGCTAAAAAAGAACGGATTATCATGATTGCATCATCAGCTTTTGTGCTCACTGCGCTGACCATGACTGGAGTATATATGCAGTCCAGGGATCAGGAGTCGGAGAACGATGGCTATACCATAGATTTTTCTGCTCTGGAAAATAACGTGGACAACAAGAGCCAGGAGATCCTTGGAAGTAATCTGGGGGATGGTATCGTATTGGAGGATAAAGGCCTTTTGGATGGGATGAATGATGACCTCGAATACTTTCCCGTGGAGGCGGGCTCCAATCTTATAGAAATTCCGGGGTTGACAGATGATGAAGAGGAGAGAGAGGACGGGAAGCAGTCGGATGGGCCTTCAAATGAGGGTATGACAACACAGGTGCAGGAGCCTGTAACCAATACAAGGCCGGAAGAGGTGCCCGCGGATGAGCCTTCTGCTATAAGTATAAGTGAAGAGCAGGCATCCGGTGAGAATGTTGTTGCAGTCAGGAATTTGCATTTTTCAGAAAGCAGCGGACTTATACGGCCAATTGCAGGAGAATTTGAGACATTGATTCCTTTTAGCCGCGAGGTGAGCGTGTATTTCAGGACACTGAATCACTATAAGCGCAATTATTCCATGGTGATTTCAGCTGCGCAGGGTACGGCAGTTACCGCCTGTGCGGAAGGAAGAGTCATCAATATTTTTGAGAACGAGGAGATTGGACATGCCGTCACTATGGAGATTGGAGATGGCTATCAGATTACCTATGGACAGTTGCGTGACATACGGGTTGCCATGGGAAGTTATGTGGACGCCGGTGAAACGATTGCTTCTGTAGCGGCTCCTACCAAGTATTATTTCAAAGAGGGTGACAATCTGTACTTGCAGGTCACTTCTAACGGAACGGCTATAGATCCTGCGCCTCTGCTGCATTAAGTCAGGAGCAATAGTTGTGAGGACAGCGAGGAACAGCGAATGTATATATTGGGCGGTATCATCAAGACCATGGCAGGCGAGGATATTTCAGATGGATATGTTCGTCTTGTGAACGGTAAAATAGCGGAGATTGGAAAGCGGGATGAGTCAAAGGTTCATCCCGCTGCTCATGAGCGGGTGTTGGAGGTCCGGAACGGAATCATTATGCCCGGCATCATAGAAGCCCACTGTCACATGGGCATCACGGAAGAAAAAAAGGGTATGGAGGGCGACGACTGCAACGAGACGGTGGATCCTATCACACCCTGGCTGCGTGCTGTTGATGCAATCAACACCATGGATGCAGCATTTGGAGATGCGGTACGGGCAGGAATTACTGCGGCCATGATAGGTCCCGGCAGCTCCAATGTGGTGGGCGGTCAGTTTGCATTGTTAAAGACCAGCGGAAGAAGGGTGGATGATTTGGTGATAAAGGCACCTGCGGCTATGAAGGTGGCTTTTGGGGAGAATCCAAAGGTAAACTATTCCGGCCAGAGCAAAAGTCCTTCCACCCGGATGGCTATTGCAGGAATGCTGCGGAAGGAACTTTTCCGAGCAAAGCAGTACGCTCAGGATAAAGAGAATGCGGTGAAGCAGGGGCAGGATTTTCAGGAGGACTTTACGCTTGAGTGCTGGCTGCCCGTACTGAATAAGGAGATTCCTCTGAAGGCTCATGTACACCGGGTGGATGATATTTTCACGGCCATTCGCATAGCCCGGGAATTTGGCTTGAATATGACTCTGGATCATTGCTCAGAGGGTCATCTGATTGCAGAGGAGCTGGCTGCGGAGGGTTTTCCTGCTATTGTAGGACCTGATTTTGCCAGCCGTAATAAGATCGAGGTTCAGAATATGGCGTTCAAGACAGCAGGAGTGCTGAACCGAGCGGGCGTTATGACTGCAATCACTACGGATCATCCTGTCTCACTGATTCAGTCCCTGCCGCTGTGCGTGGGCATGGCAGTTAAGGCAGGATTGCCGCTGGAGGAGGGCTATAAAGCCATGACCATTTATGCTGCTGATATTTGCGGGGTTGCAGACAGGATGGGCAGCCTTCAGGTGGGAAAGGATGCCAATTTGGCCATCTTCGACGGCAATCCCATGGAGGTGTTCACAGAGACTCTTTATACAATTATCGACGGTGAGATTGTTTATGAGGCAGGGAAATAGAATTGCTTTTTAATGAATTTATGATAAAATGAAATATATCTTTTTCCGGGAGGCTCAACTTTGAAAATATACAAACGATGTTCTCTGCTCTTATACGGGGTGTTGATCATAATTTCTGCAGTTGGCTGTGGTTATCGTGCAGGAACAGAGGGCAGCACAAATCCATATGCAGCGGTCACCAGCATGGAGGGTACTCCTGTTGTGGACTATACAGTTCCGCAAATGTCTGCCAATATACTGGTAGATTTGCGGGGCTATTCTGCTGTTGGCAGAAAGAAGGCTGCTGTCAAAGGCAGCGGACTGCCGGAGGATTTTCAGATCATTGATGTGGAAACCGGGGAGACGCTGTACCAGGGTACCATCAGCGGCATGAGTTATGACGAAAATTTGGGACTCTATCTGGGAGATGTGGATTTCAGTGATTTTACCCGTGAAGGCAGCTATTACCTGAAGTGTGATATCATCGGTCAGTCTTACCGTTTTGAAATCAGACAACAGCATTATCCTGAATTGTTTATGGAGAACTATACGTTATTGATGTCTGAGTGTGAAGCGGGCACTCTGCCAGTGGCTGATGCATTGTATCTGTTGGCAGCATTTGAATGGTATGGGTCGGTGTTCCCTGATGAAAACGGAGATCAAGAACCGGATGTATTGGCAGCGATGAGAAACTGGGTGACTCATAAAGAGGCCTCAGGAGTAGAGGATGAGGAGACAGCTCTGTATGCAGCCTTTCTCGCTAAATTCAGCTATAATTATCAGGGCTATGACAGACAGTATGCCACGGACTGCCTGAAAAGGGCTTCCACCGTGTTTGGCCAGGTACAGACGACAGTTAACGGGGATGCAGATATTTTCTGGGCGCTGACGGAGCTTTATCGAGCTACGGGTCTATGGACTTACAGTAATCAGATAGTGAATTATAAAAGTTTATTTGAGGATAACAGGGATTATCTGGATGAATCAGGGTATCTTTGCGGCAGTATGACTTATATGGTGACACGTCAGACTGTGGATGTAGAAATGTGTGGGGACTTTATGGAGCAGCTGCTTGCTCGTGCCGAGGACATTTCCACGCACTGTGACAATATGATCGATCCGGTGACAGCACGGAACAATGACTCAGCAGAATTATTAAAGTACGCTATGGAAGTGTCATGTGCCAACTTTGTCATGAATATTTATCAATATACTAATATTTTGGAGGAGTTCCTGCATTATCTTATGGGTGAAAATCTGGAGTCAGTGAGTTTTTATGAGCAGTCTGAGGGGCGGTCTGAGTACCTGCTGCTGTTGGCTCAGCTGGCGTCAAATGTGCCGGACTCCACACAGGAATAGAGAGGTATTGTTGATGAAGATCGCAGTTTTGGCAGGCGGCAACAGCTCGGAGAGGGATGTGTCCTTAAGTTCCGGCAGCATGATCTACAAAGCGTTGAAAAGCAGAGGGCATCAGGCAGTTTTACTGGATGTGTACCTGGGTTATGAGGGAGAAACGGAGAACATTTTTGAGCGGGAGACGGACTGGGCGTCGCAGGTGGGAGCCATCGGTGAGGAGAGTCCGGATCTGGAGACGTTAAAATATCTGCGCAAGGACGGAGGGAAGCAGTTTTTTGGGCCGAATGTGTTGGAGATCTGTCAGAGATCGGACTGTGTTTTCCTGGCTCTGCATGGCGCAAACGGGGAAGACGGAAAGATTCAGGCTTGTCTGGAGCTTCTTGGAGTACCCTACACGGGAACGGATTTTGTCAGCTCTGCCATGGCTATGGACAAAGGGATATCAAAAGATATTTTTAAAGCCTACGACATCCCCACACCTGCGGGAATCCGGCTAAAAAAGGGGGAGCAGGAGGAGACGAAATTTCCGCTTCCCTGTGTGGTCAAGGCCAGTTGTGAAGGCTCCAGCGTGGGGGTCAGCATTGCACGGAACGAGAAGGAGTACCTGGCGGCTAAAGAGGAGGCTTTTCGTTACGGAGACGAGATCATCATAGAGCAGTACATACAAGGACGCGAGTTCTCTGTAGGGGTAATCGGCGGAAAGGCTCTGCCCGTGATCGAGATGATCCCGAAGATGGAATTTTATAACTATAAGGCAAAGTATCAGGCGGGCAGCGCGGTGGAGGTATGTCCTGCTGAAATCTCTGAGGATAAAACTTTGCAGATGCAGGATATCGCAGAGCGGGTATTCAGGGCTTTGCGGCTTAAAAGCTATGCCAGGATGGATTTTATGATGAGTGAGTCCGGTGAGGTGTTCTGCCTGGAGGCAAACACACTGCCGGGGATGACAGCGACTTCTTTGCTGCCTCAGGAGGCTGCTGTGGAGGGGATGGATTTTGCTGACCTATGCCAGAGAATCCTGGATTATGCCCTGCAGGAATAAGGGGAATCTACGCGGAATGTACGAAACGCATCATTTATTTGGAATGCAAGAAGTATGCAGAAATGGAGAAGAACGATGAATCTGACCGTTGGGGAGATTGCGGCTGCTTGCGGCGGCAAGCTGGTATTATGCGAGAACGATAGTAAAAAGAATGGCAAAATCTGGAATGATAAAATTGAGAATGATAAAAGAGAGAATGGCAGAAGTGGAAATGAAAGAAATGACATCAATGTCACATCTGTGGTCCTGGACTCCAGAAAGGTGACAGAGGGCGGTGTGTTCATTGCAACCCCGGGAGAACGGGTGGATGGGCACAGTTTTGTATCTTCTTCTTTTGCGCAGGGTGTGGCGCTGGCAGTGGTCAGCAAGACACCGGAGCAGCTGACTGAGGAGACAGGAGTGCCTGTCACGGGATGGGGCAGCTATGTGCTGGTGGAAGATACCCTGCAGGCCTTAAAGGATATCGCGGAATATTACAGGGAAAAACTGGATATCAAGATCGTGGGGATCACAGGCAGCTCGGGCAAGACCAGCACGAAAGAATTTGTGGCAGGAGTCCTGGCAGAAAAATACAATGTACTGAAGACGGAAGGGAACTTTAATAACGAGGTGGGTGTTCCCCTGACACTTTTGCGGATCCGGCCGGAACATCAGGTGGCTGTGGTGGAGATGGGTATCAGTGATTTTGGGGAAATGCACAGATTAAGCAAGATGGCTAAACCTGACATATGTGTCATGACAAATATCGGTCAGAGTCATCTGGACAACTTAAAGACCAGGGATGGCATTTTAAAGGCAAAGTCGGAGATTTTTGACTTTATGGCGGAGGACGGAGAGATCTGTCTGAACGGCGAAGATGACAAGCTGATTCCTCTTACGGAAATCAAAGGTCGTAAACCTCATTTCTTTGGATTGGGGGGAAATCCTTGCCAGGAGGTTTTTGCGTCAAATGTGGTGAGCAGAGGCCTCTGGGGCAGTGATGCCGCAATCTGGATGGGAGGAACAGAATTTCAGGTACATGTGCCCTTACCCGGTATTCATATGGTGCTGAACGCAGCCGCAGCGGCCTGTGTGGCAGAAATACTTGGCCTGACAGCGGAGCAGATAGCGGCAGGAATAGAGAAGATTACTCCGGTAAACGGACGGAATAACCTGATTCGACTGCCCAAGTACACTCTGATTGACGATTGTTACAACGCAAATCCCGCCTCCATGCGTGCAGCGCTGGATCTGTTGGCTCTGGCTGACACGGAGAAGGTGGCTGTCCTGGGGGATATGTTCGGCCTGGGAGAGGAGAACAATGTAGAGCTTCATGAGCAGGTGGGAGCATATGCAACAGAGAAGGGAATTGATAGGATTCTCTGTGTAGGAGAGCGTTCAAAGCATCTGTTTCAGGCAGCCTGCGATCATGCAGAGGAAACCCGGCAGATTACTCATTTTCCCACGACGGAAGCATTGCTTACGGTGCTTGAGAAGGAGCGGGAAGAATATGTGCCGGATGGATGTACGGTTCTGGTAAAGGCTTCTCATGCTATGGAGTTTGAGAAGATTGTGGAGATTTTGCGGGAATCATAAGCAACCATTTTCCGGAGCGCCATGGAAAGGGAGCAAAAATGAAATATATGACTTTCAACTCATCCTGCTCATATGCGGGCTTGGCAAATCTACTGGCATTTTATGACATAGATGTCAGCGACCGGGAAATTGCTCTGGATATGGGGCTGCCCTATCTGTTTGCAAAGGATCAAGGCAAGTATCTGGCTGGGCCTATGTTGCAGAGTGAGGAGTGGTTCCACTTGTTCCTGAGACCACTTGGGTTTATATTAAGAGAAAAAGAAATCCTCAGGAATCAGGTGACGGGATATCTGCAGGAGTTGGAACATGTCATGCTGGGAATCCGGGTCAGTCCCGGAAGCAAGCACGCTGTGATTTATGATGGCAGAGAAGGGGAAAAGTACCGGTTTCTTAACAATAAATGGGAAAACTCGGAGGAACCGGATACACTGTTGCTAAGTGAAGAGGAGCTATTAAACCGCCTGGATGACAAAGTGATGGTTGCAGTGTTGGAACGGGCTGCCCGGGAGGAAGTGGACAAGTGGTATTACTATGAAAAGTCTGCTGTTACTCTGGAGCAGCTGTTGCAGGATGTGGAAAAATTCTGTGCCATAGAAAGGTCTCCTGAAGAACTGAGAAATGCGATGGATACCTTATTCCGTGCGATTCTGCTGGATGGGATCACGATGCTTGAACTGTTGAGTGAGACAGAAATCAGCCAGAAACTGAAAACTGTACAGAGTCAGCTTCTTGCTGCTGTTCGCGAAAACTGTGATGTGCGACTGGATTGTGCGCTGGACTTGAATTTACTACAGGAAGGAATCCGCGAATACTGTTGTTTGATTCGGAAACAAGATTATTTCTTTCGCTGATTATACGGGAATTATAGGATCAGGGAGGCTACCCTTCAAACTGCAGGTCGTTATAATCATCCTCAGTGAAGCGATGGTAGCTGATATGGCAACCCTCGTCAGTGATACAGTATCTGTAATTGTCAGGGATGCCGTCTTCAAAATATACCAGATAATTAAATTCTGCATTTTGCGGCTGTTCCACATGAACATGGTTGGAGTGTTTATGGAATTGTTGTAATATTTCCTCCATGGAGGCATTATGTCGGGATATGACATCGATGAAATCCCTGAGAAAAGTGTCATCTTTCGTATGCTCATGGACATATTCTGAGCCCTGGGCAGAGATAATCAGGCAGAAACGGTCTTTTTGATGTGTGACTTCCATTTGCCCCAGCCTCTCCTGCACAAAAAAACAGAAGGATTCCATGGCTGCCTGCATCTGGTTTGTGTCATAGTTTGTATCCAGAAGTCTGTTCAGAGAAAGCAAAGGATAATATAAACGTATTATTTCCTTTCGATATCCCAGCTTAAGCTGCTGTTCCTGGACAATATCTATAATATTTTTTTCCAAATTTAAGAAATTCAATATAGCGCCCCCATGACAGTTTTACATGTATCTGCCGTACTGTCAGCTGCAGTGAGATTGGCATCTGATAAGATTTTAGATGCCTGCTTTTCGCCCTTGCGGATATTATACATCATATAAATGCAGGATTCCAGAGTAAAAAAACAGTTGCCGTACCGAAAGGAACAGATTAAAATTTAATAAGAATTCAATCAAAATCATTCTACAAGCATTACTGATAAGGCTGGTGAAATCAAGCGGTGAAAAGAAGAAAAATTATTTTAGCTGCAATAGGTTTTGCGACAATAGTGTCAGTTTCTGTTGGACTTTATGCTTCATACTATTATAATTTATTACCTGCTAAAATCTATACTGCGGAAGACTTTGGCATAGAAACGCTACATAGTTCAGTGGATTTCGACGGGGATGGTACCGACGACTATACGGACATCCTTCTGGGGGCACGGATGGATGCAGAGAATCATCCGAGATATGACGGCTCCTATTATGATGGGGGTTTTCCGCCGGATGATATCGGTGTATGCACTGATGTAGTCTGGAGGGCTTTTAAGAATGCCGGATATAATTTAAGAGAGATGGTTGACTATGATGTTTCTTTGAGACCGGAAGCTTATCCTGCTATAGAGAAAAGGGATAACAACATAGATTTCAGACGGGTCGTTAATCTGCGCGTTTTCTTTGAAGAGTACGCAATTTCTCTTACAGTTGACACGGACGAAATCAATGAATGGCAGCCGGGTGACATTGTTATCTTTAATAACAATAAACATATCGGTATTGTGTCGGATAAACAAAATGCTGACGGACAGCCTTATATCATTCATAACAGCGGTCAGCCCAAGCGTGAGGAGGATTATCTGAAACGGGGAAATGTGGTGGGGCATTACAGATTTGACGCTTCTTTAGTCAACCCGTCTATTTTGATTGAATGGCCAGAATAAGGATACAGGTGGTCCATAATAATGGGAGGATATCAGGAGGAACATTATGGAAAAAGTATGGTTCGATCACCCGGCCGGGAAATGGGAGGAAGCCCTCCCCATCGGAAACGGAAGGCTGGGAGCAATGATCTTCGGTGGGCTTGAAAGGGAGCGGATTGCTCTGAATCAGGACAGTATCTGGTATGGAGGACCTGTTGACCGGGTTAATCCGGATGCAAGGAAAAATCTGGATCGGGTGCGTTCCTTATTGCTGGAGGGAAAGATACCTCAGGCAGAGGAGCTGCTCTGCCTCGCATTTTCCGGAACACCCCAGGGGGAGAGACCCTATCAGGCGCTGGGTGATTTAGAGTTTATTTATCGGGATGTAAAGCCGGATGAAAAGCCAGATGAGGAAAGGTGCTTGACAAAAGACAAAAATCCTGAAAATGCGGATGGGGCATACCGCCGTGAACTGGATCTGGAAAAAGGGATTGTGAGGGAAGAGTATTGCGCAGCCGGACAGAAGATGAAAAAGGAATACTTTGCTTCCTATCCTCACGGTCTCATCGTGATTCGGATGCAGGCTGAAGAGGGAGGCATTTCTCTGGATGCCAGGTTGGGAAGAAGAAAGTTCTATGACCATGCAGGAAAACTGGATGACAGTACCATTTATATGGACGGCACCCTTGGCGAGGGTGGCGTCTCCTGGATGGCAGCGGTCAAAGCGGAATGTAAGGGCGGTGAGTGCTGCGTCATCGGAGAGCATCTTGTGGTACGGGATGTGGAAGAAATGGTATTTTACCTTGGCTGTGAGACCTCATTTTATGAAAAGGATTACCGAAAGAAGCTTCGCGATAAAATTGACACTGCTGTCAGTGATGGATATGAAGAGGTAAGGAAGCAGCATATAGCCGATCATCAGGAACTGTTTGGACGGGTTTCGTTGCAAATTGGGGCAGAGGGCGATGGAAGAGAGAGCGACTGTCGCTCCATAGAAGAACAGTTTCGTACAGGTACAGAAAAAGGCTTCAGTGGTTCCTTTGCCACCCTCTATTTCCAATATGGCAGATATCTTCTGATGGCCTCCAGCCGTCCGGGAAGTCTGCCAGCTACTCTTCAGGGCATTTGGAACGATGCCATGGAGCCCTGTTGGGACTCTAAATACACCATCAATATCAACACGGAAATGAATTACTGGCCGGCGGAGATGTGCGGTCTTGCGGAATGTCATCAGCCCCTGTTTGACCATCTCTTTCGCATGTGGAAGAACGGACGGCACGTGGCTCGTGAAATGTATGGCTGCAGAGGGTTTGTAGCCCATCACAATACGGATATCTGGGGGGACTGTGCGCCACAGGATATTTATATTCCGGCTACCTATTGGGTGATGGGGGCAGCATGGCTCTGCACTCATATCTGGCGGCATTACATATACACAAGTGATGAAACGTTTCTCAAAAGGATGTATCCGATTTTAGAGGATGCGGTGCTTTTCTTCCATGATTTTTTAATGGAGATGGATGGAAAGTTTATGACATGCCCGTCAGTTTCTCCTGAGAATACCTATATTCTGCCTAGTGGCGTCAGGGGCTGCATGGGAGTGGGTTCCACCATGGACAATGAGATACTGCGGGATCTGATGGTAGGATATCTTAAGGCATCGGATGTTTTGCAAAAGAATTCTGAACAGGTGGAGAAGACAAAAAAGATTCTTGAAAAGATACCGGACCTTCAGGTTGGCAGACACGGACAGATCATGGAATGGCGGGAGGACTATGAGGAGCAGGAGCCGGGGCATCGGCATATCTCTCATTTGTATGCGCTCCATCCCTCCAATCAGATTACCTTGGATAAAACACCCCAGTTAGCGGAGGCGGCCAGAAAGACTTTGGAAAGGCGTCTCGCCCACGTAGGCGGTCATACAGGCTGGAGCTGCGCTTGGATCGTGAATTTCTATGCCAGGTTGGGAGACGGGGAAAAAGCACTGGAAAACTTAAATAAGCTTTGGACAAAATCCACTTTCCCAAACCTGATGGACACTCACCCCATGGGAAACGGTTTTGTATTTCAGATTGATGGAAATCTCGGAGCTACGGCGGCTATCTCGGAAATGCTGGTACAGAGCGACGAGGATCGGATATTGTTGCTTCCCGCACTGCCGAAGCAGTGGAATGAGGGCAGCGTAAAGGGAATCGTGGCAGTGGGCGGTGTAAGAATAAATCTTTCCTGGAAGGATGGAAAACTGGCGGAGTGCACGGCAGTTTCGCCTAAAACGAAGGATGTGGAATTCTGGTATGGAACAGAAAAGAAGGTGTGCCGTCTGACGGCGGAGGAGAGCTGTCGGGTATTTGATTCTAATGATGGCCTACGTTGACTTTTCCCGTTGAATATGATACCCTTTAAATTGTCCGGTTTAGCGCGTTAAAGCGCAGAAAAGACCGAGGAAAAGGATAAAGACTTAGGACGGAAGGAATACGAAAATGCCTGTTACAGAATATCTGGAGAGAAACGCAAAATTATATCCCGATGAGGTGGCTCTTGTGGAGTTGAACCCGGAGGAGAAGGATAACCGCAGGATCACATGGAAGGAGCAGGAGTTGGTGGAACCCGGTCGGTTCCAGCCTTACAGAAGGGAGATCACTTGGGGCGTTTTTAATGAGAAAGCCAACAGGGTGGCAAATATGCTGATTGGACGGGGCATCCGCAAGGGTGATAAGGTGGCTGTCCTGATGTACAACTGCCTGGAATGGCTGCCTATTTATTTTGGTATATTAAAAAGCGGCGCTATCGCAGTGCCCTTTAATTTCCGCTATGATGCGGAGGAAATCCTCTATTGTGTGGAACTGGCAGAGGTGGATATCATGCTCTTTGGCCCGGAGTTCATTGGTCGTATCGAGGTCAATGCGGAGCGGCTGGGCAGGGGCAGGCTTCTGATTTTTGTGGGAGACAACTGCCCCAGCTTTGCAGAAAGCTATCGGGAGCTGGTGGCGGATTGTTCCAGTAAGGCTCCTGATGTTACAATTACGGAAGAGGATTTCGGCGCCATCTATTTTTCTTCCGGAACAACCGGATTTCCCAAGGCTATTTTACATAAACACCAAAGCCTGACCCAAGCGGCGGAGATGGAGCAGAAACACCATGACACAGGTCGGGAGGATACCTTTTTGTGTATTCCGCCCCTGTACCATACAGGAGCAAAATTTCACTGGATGGGTAGCCTGGTGGCGGGCAGCAGGGCTGTACTGTTAAAGGGAGCAAGACCGGAGACCATTCTCTCCGCTGTGTCCCAGGAGCACTGCACGATTGTGTGGCTTTTAGTGCCATGGGCTCAGGATATCCTGGATGCTATGGACAGAGGAGATTTGAAGAAGGAAGATTATCAGTTGGAGCAGTGGAGATTGATGCATATTGGCGCACAGCCGGTTCCGCCCTCCCTGATCAAAAGGTGGAAAGAATACTTCCCGGCTCACGACTATGACACCAATTACGGTCTGTCAGAATCCACCGGCCCCGGCTGTGTGCATCTAGGCATGGAGAATATACATAAGGTCGGTGCTATCGGTGTGCCGGGATACAGGTGGCAGTGTAAGATCGTGGGCGAGGATGGAAAGGATGTAGTCAAGGGTGATGTGGGTGAACTTTGTGTGAAGGGTCCTGGTGTCATGACCTGCTATTTCAACAATCCGGAAGCTACCGCAGAGGTATTGAAGGACGGATGGCTCTACACAGGTGACATGGCCATGCAGGATGAGGATGGCTTTTATTTCCTGGTAGACAGGAAGAAGGACGTGATTGTAAGCGGCGGAGAGAATATTTATCCGGTGCAGATAGAGGATTTCCTGCGACGGTTTGAGAAGATTAAGGACGTAGCAGTTATCGGTCTGCCTGACCGAAGGCTGGGTGAAAAGACTGCAGCTATCGTTGAAATCAAGGAAGGTTTTTCCTGTACGGTGGAAGAAGTCGAAGAATTTGCGCTGGGGCTGCCCAGGTATAAGAGGCCCAAAGAGATTATATTCGCCGAGATTCCCCGGAATGCAACGGGTAAGATTGAGAAGCCGAAGCTGCGCAAGATTTATGGAGCGGATAATTTGGTGGCAAAGGAGAATCAGAGTTAGTTTGCCGCATCTGTGCTAACTCTGTATCGGCTGTTCCTGCATCCGCAGAGGGAACGCTGAAAAATGCTATATAAATGACGGCAACAGCATACAGCCAAAATAATCTATCAGTCTTTTTCGTACCTTCCCTTTTCAACTTTTTTATGATTATGTGGTTATAATATCCATAGAATTCAAGGCTAAAAATGGAGGTATTGAAAGTGAGCAAGACCATCCTTATCATAGAAGACGACACCGAGATCAACCATATGCTTCAGATCCTGCTGGGACAGCAGGGCTATTCTACAGTAAGCGCTTTTTCAGGCACGGAGGGCATATTGGTTCATGACGGAAGGATTGATCTGATCCTTCTTGATCTGATGTTGCCCGGCAGAAGCGGTGAGGACATAATTAACGAATTAAAACAGAAACACAATGTTCCTGTCATTGTAATCAGCGCCGTGCATGATGTAAATAAAAAGGTGGATCTGTTTTCCCTGGGGGCGGACGATTATGTCACAAAGCCTTTCCACAATGAAGAGCTGCTAGCCAGAGTCGGCGCCAGACTGAGAAACGATGTCGGCTCCGCAACCCCAAAGACACTGACTTATCAGGACATTGAACTCAATCAGGAGAACTTTTCCGCTCGCTGTGCCGGCAGATCGCTGGAGCTCTCCCGGCATGAGTTCGGGCTTTTGAGTCTCCTTATGGAAAACCCCACCCGCGTCTGCACGAAGAGCATGATCTATGACCGTGTTTGGGACTACGAAACCTCCGCTGATTCCGCTGACGACAACACTCTGAATGTACATATCAGCAAACTTCGGAAAAAACTGAAGGAATGCAACCCCGATGCAGAATATATCGAAACTGTCTGGGGCATCGGGTATCGACTGAAGAAATCATGAACAATCTTTCTATTTCAGACTTTTTTAAGACTTCCGTTAAGTGTTTTTTCAGACCTCCATATTACAATGAACTTATCAGAACAATACGAGGAGGTTGTATTCATGCGTGAAACTGTATTACAGACTCATAAACTCACCAAAAAATATCGAAATTTCACAGCTTTGGACGGCGTGGACATGACCGTATATAACGGTGATATTTACGGACTGATCGGACGAAACGGCGCAGGCAAGACCACAATCATGAAAATTGTCACCGGGCTTACGGACAAGTCCGGCGGAAGCTTCGAGCTCTTTTCCAAAGAGGGAGAAAACCTGGGAAGTGAGAGGCGAAGAATTGGATGTCTCATTGAGAATCCTGCCTTTTTTGGCAATCTTACCGCCTATCAGAATCTGAACTATTATGCGCTGCAAAAGGGAATCACCGACAAAAAGCAGATTGATGAAGCGTTGGCGCTTGTGAATCTGACAGAGGTCAGAAATAAGAAATTCCGCAAGTTTTCTCTTGGCATGAAACAGAGACTGGGGGTGGCTCTGGCGGTGATGGATAATCCGGATCTGATTGTTTTAGACGAACCCATCAACGGGCTTGACCCCATCGGTATCAGCGAGCTGCGGGATACCTTTAAGAGACTGAATACCCAGAGAGGCATTACCTTTATTATCTCCAGCCATATTCTGTCGGAGCTTTATATGGTGGCTACCAGGTTCCTCTTTATCGATGAAGGCCGGGTGCTGAAGGAAATCACCAAGGAAGAGCTGGATTTGGAATGTATGCGGTGTATTGCGGTTAAGACGGACGACACCAGGCAGGCTTCCGTAATTTTGGAGCAGAATGGCATACAGGATTACAAAGTGATCGATGATACGGAGCTACGGTTATATGACAGCGGATCAAAACCTCAGGAATTGAACAAAATGCTGATCCAAAACAATGTAAATGTATTGGAGGTTTTTGAGACAGGTATCTCCCTGGAGGATTACTTTAAGTCATTGATTCAAAAATAATTTTGCTATGCCACGACGGCAGGAGGGATAACGATGATAAATATGATGAAGGCGGATTTTTATAGAATTTTTAGGGGAATGGGGATTTATATCGGCTTTGCAATAATGGTTCTGATGATTGTACTCGATATCTATACCGTTTCTGCGGGTAGTCTTGTATTAATGGTCAGCACAGAGGCACAACCTGAAAATGAGTTGAACAATATGAGCTATGACGAGGTCAGCCAGCTGAGTATAAACGAATATAGGAAATATCTTTTGGCATCCAAAAACTACCAGCTTGACAGGGATATTTTGGCACAAAACATCAATCTCTACTATGTTTTCATCTTTGTGGGAGCAGTGATCATTACCGCTGATTTCTCAGGTGGCAGTGTGAAAAACACTCTGTCCTCAGCCATCAGCAGGAGAAAGTATTTTCTTTCAAAGCTTGCCTGTGTGGTTCTTAGCTGTGTGGTACTGTTCTTTCTGAACACTTATATCATGTACTTTGCAAACATAATTTTTAACGGCACCAATCTGGCATTAAGCATTGGCACCATCACCCGAATCACTCTGCTGCAGCTGCCACCCGTACTGGCGCTCACCAGCATCCTTATCGGATTTGGCTTTGTTCTAAAAAGACCTGCTGCCTTTAACACGGCAACAATCTCTTTTATGTTGGTGATACAGTTGCTGCTGAGCCTTTTGTCCTTTTTCTTCAAAATACCGGAAAGTGTTTATGATTTTGAGTTGTCGAATATGTTGGCCAGACTCGCCTATAATCCTTCCGGCGATTATATTACCAAAAGCTATCTGGTCTGCGCAGCCATAATTATAATAGCGCTTCTTTTGGGGTGGAGCTTCTTTAAAAAGGCGGAAATCAAATAAGAAATATAGGAGGAACGGCGGAATGTTGTTGGCATTGTTATTGATTATTGTGGCAGCGGGAATTCTGTTGTTCCTCCTGTTGCTGCAAAGACGCGAGATTAAAAGCATGTCGGAACAGCTGCGAGAAATCAAGACTCAGGACACCAACCTGCTGGTGCATACCCAGAGTGGAGACAGGGCCTGCAATGAGTTGATCCATGAGATAAATGCCATATTGAGAGAAGCCCGGGCAGTCCAAATCCAGTACCGGAAAAAAAGTCATGCCCTTGAGCAGATGCTCACCAATATTTCCCATGACCTGCGCACACCCCTTACCTCCGCCATGGGTTATATGGGCATTATCCGCAGTTCACAACTGTCCCGGGAGGAGTTAGAACAGGAAATAGAGATTATCGACAAAAAGCTGTTCCGTCTTGAGGAATTGATCAATTCCTTCTTTGAATTTTCCAGGATTCTTTCCAGCGACAGGCAGCCGGAGATGGAGGAGCTAAACCTTATATCCATACTGGAGGAAGCCATGGCACATTACTACGACGATTATTGCAGCCAGGGTCGTAGGATTTTCTTTGACCATGACAATTCAAGACTTGCCATCCGCTCCAATCGAAGCATGCTTCTTAGAATTTTTGACAATCTGATCGGGAATGGACTGAAACATGGTATGGGGGATATTTCCATTACTTTGACCCGAACCGATTCCGTAGGAATCCGATTCGAAAATGCACTGTCAGATTCTGTTCTTGACCCGCTTGATATGGATCGTATATTTGATGAATTTTACACCACGGATATCTCTCGGACCAAAGGCAGCACCGGGCTGGGACTTGCCATTGTAAAGCAGTTCACACAAATGCTGGGCGGAGAAATCTCCGGAGAATATGAAGGGGAGCGGTTCGCAGTGACCGTAGAATTGCCGCTTTGAGTATCAAAACGGTGTATGGGGCATCACTGTTTGTATACTCAACTGTTGCTTGATGCTTCCGAATCAATCTCCTTCTTGTGACACAGATGAATTCCAATGTGCCCGATTCCCAATATGACCACAGCAAGAATCAATAAGGGATTCCTGCCATATATGCCCAACAATAGAAATGCCAGCACCGGAAGTGTGGCTCCAGCCACGGGTACTCCCAGCAGGCTGCTGTAAAAATCCTGCATAGTCTTTTTGCTGCGAAAGTATCTAACCCAGTAAACTTCGTACAAAATCATAAGAACACAGGCAGCCAGAAGCCACAGACCCCATGCCGAGAATGTATGGGGATTAAAATCTGAAAATATCAATGCCAGACAACTTACAAACACTTCACCAATTCGTTCCAAAACCAACAGCAACTTATTTTCGTTTATGACATATCTGTCATAATCCAACGGCTTATTCTTTGTCCATAAGAGATTAGGAGACATCAACATTACAAGAAAAATCAACCCCACATAAGAAAATCCAAAGTGCATTCCGGTACCTCCTGACTCATGGAATCTACTTACCTTTAGCTGTTCTTCTTCGCAATCAGTGTGAACTCTCCGGGTAGTTCCGGATTCGTCCATGCAGGATGTTCATCAAATCTTTTAATATAAAATCCATTGTCTATGGCAGAGTTGATAATCTCGCTTAGTGTATATTTCCTTAAACTGCACTTAGGAATCTGACTGCGGAACTCTTCCTCATAAAAATGTGCGTGAGCGACCTCTCCTTCATAAACTTCTGTGGAAAAATAACTCATCTTGGGAATTCCCTGATTTAAAACATCATTTATCTTTACAAGGGGATGGAAATCACTACATATCATTTTCCCGCCCGGCTTCAACAGGAGATTCATTATTTGCATGAAATCATTGATATCATGGAAATAGTGTAAAATACCGCCTTCCATAAAGACAATATCGAAATAGCCGCCGTACCTACTCCTGTCTATTTCCAGGACATCGCAGACTTCATATTGAATATGAATGTCCGCAGCTTCAGCCACTTCCATGGCATACCTTTTGTTGTCCTCGGAAATGTCAAACACCGTTACCTCTGCTCCCAAAACTGCAAGTGGTATCGCCTTCTTCCCACAAGAGCCGCATATGTTAGCAACGCGCACACCCTCATAAGCCTCAAAGTAAGAAGCGTATTTCCGCAGATGACCGACTGGATCCTGTCTGATTTCTCTTGCCAGATCTGCAGGCCGGCCTGCTTCTTTCAGCCAAAAATCATATGCTGTGTACTCCCAGGCTTTTTTGTTTTGCTCAGTGTAGTCCGTCATTTCATACCCTCCTGTTTAGATATAGGTTGTTCCCTTGAGCAGAAATGTTCTTTCATGTTAACACAGGATTCAATATATGGCAATTGATTTTATAAGAATAAGGTTGTATTAGTATGCTGAAAATATAACCCTACCGATTATATTTTAATTGACATATAAGTTTAATTCTGACATATTATGCGTAAGCAAAGAATTATATTTTCTAAAAGTATCGTCACTCTATCTGCTATTTTACGACTTATTCCTTGCTTAATTATCCAACCACACAATTTACAATAGCAGGGAATAAGTGATACTCATGGACTTTCCTGCGGATTTTATACAGGAGGTCATATGGGTCAAAAGGATTTGACAGCAAAAAACTTTCTTTTGCATCGGGATATATTTGCAGACACCTTAAATGTTCTGACATATGCCGGAAGAAATACAGTGCATGCAGAGGATTTGTTGCCCGCGCCAACAGAGAGTTTCTACCATGTGGAAAGAGGAAAGTTGGCCAATCAATTTGGTGATGCAGCAATGTATGAGATGAGAAGCGGTCATATACATGTTCATCCGGAAGCATTATTGTTGATGATGAAGGCTCTGACTGGTGACAAGAGGTACCTGAAGATTCGAGATACTTTGTCAGAGAAAGAAAAGGAGGGTAATATTTCGATGTGCGAATTGCTTGATAAGTATGGAAACAGAGGAATACAGAAAGGAATACAGAAAGGAATACAGAAAGGAATACAGCAGGAAATACCGAAGCCAGCTGTATAAAGAGTTTGGACTGGTGTAAGCTTTATATTTTTTATGAAATCCACAATGGAATGTTAATCTGCCCGCAGTTTCTGTATCTGGAGGATGGAAAAGGATTTTAACGGGAAAGCGAGGGCGGATAAAATTCCTCTTTCAACTGAAAATAGCGTTCCGAGATAATGCTGCTTGTATAGTTGCCCAGATTTTTCCTTATATCCTTTTCCAGCCGGTCGATGTAAATTGGCGGCTGGAATTCGATGACTACTTTGGCCTTCCGCACCTTTGGAAAGTGATCCTCAAACACCCCGGCTGAGTTAATAATGACCATGGGAATCACCGGTACGCCGCCCTTTTCAGCAATCTTGAAGCTGCCGTCGTGGAAAGGCAGGAAAGAGTCATTTACCTTATTGCGGGTACCCTCCGGAAAAATGCACAGGGAGATTCCGTTTTTTACTTCCTCTGCTCCCTTCAGAATTGTCTTTAACCCTTCTTTAATATTATCCCTATCAAGGAACAGACAGTGGATATTCTTCATCCATAGGTTCAGCAGCGGCCATTTGCGCATCTCCAGTTTTGCCACATAGCCTGTTACCCGGGGAAATGCAGATAAGGTGAGAACAATGTCAAAATAGCTGCGATGATTACCCACGTAAAGAACAGCAGTGTCCTGAGGAATATTCTCCAGACCCCGGACAACCAGATCTGTGCCTGCCAACCGTATAATGCAGCGAAATCCCCAGCCTACAAGTGCCTTTGAACTTCTATCCTTTAATCCGGGGTTGAACTTTCCGATAATCCATTCCACAAAGAGAACAGGGATGGACAGAACTAAGTACAGGATAAGAAAAATGACGATGACAATGAAACGAAACATACGGATTCTCCCAATCTTTTTTTCCTGCGGGCAATGAGCAGGAGCTTTCAGCTCCTTGGTATGGGTTCGAAATGCAAGTAGGATTGCTTAGCACATATCTGGTGAATGCCTCGAGGATCAAATAGAGTCTTATAACAATCTTATCATAAAAAATTTTTCGTGTACATAGAATAAAGCAAAAGAATAAAGGATTGTGCGGGGAAACATTGAAAAATCCAGAAAAACGAAATCATACAGAAAGAATTATAATGTGCGCAGCGCTGGTGGTCTGCACCCTGCTCCTTGCCAGCTGCGATTTTCTGAGCGAAGAGACCATCAAGCTGCGTGACCTTGATTTTACTGTACTCAGTGAGGAGAAAGTACCGGAAGAGCTGCTGACAATTATTGAGGAAAAAAAGAGTACACCCTTCCAGATTACTTACAGCGATAATGAATATTTGTACATATGCGTGGGCTACGGAGAGCAGGAAACAGGTGGTTACAGCATTGCGGTCAACGAACTTTACCTTACGGAGAGCAACATATGTGCCAACACCAGCCTGCTGGGACCTGATGTATCGGAGAAGGGAAACAAAACACCGTCCTATCCCTATATTGTGCTGAAAACGGAATATCTGGATCAGACTGTTTTATTTGAGTGAGTCCACAAAAAGCGCCAACGGCACATTTTGCAAATGGCGCGGATTAACTGTTATAATTGGAGGAGCTGCCATCAGGCGGCTCTTTTCTTTTTTTCCAATCCATGTTACACTGAATAAGATAATACATCGGGGAGGCGCCTATGCTGCTGATCAAAAATGGCTATATGATCGATCCTAAGTCCGGTAGGGATGGAAAATATGATATTCTAACAGAAAAAGACCGGATCCTGAAAATAGGGAAGAACCTTGAACCATCCAGCGAGCGCTGTAAGATAATTAACGCGGAAGGCCTACTGGTTGCTCCAGGTCTGGTGGATGTGCATGTGCATTTCAGGGAACCCGGCTTTACCCAGAAGGAAGACATTACTACCGGCGCTGCAGCTGCAGCAAAGGGCGGATTCACTTCGGTGGTACTGATGGCAAACACAAAGCCTCCGATAGATAATGAAGAGACTCTGGAATATGTGCTGAACCGTGGAAGGGAGACGGGGATTCATGTGTATACCTGCGCCAACGTGACAGTAGGAATGCAGGGAAAGAAACTGACACATATGAAGACGCTGGCGGCAGCAGGTGCAGCGGGTTTTACCGACGACGGAATTCCTCTCCTGGATGCAGCGATCGTACGGAAGGCCATGGAGGAAGCAGCGGCACTGGATCTGCCCATCAGCTTCCACGAGGAGGATCCGGGGCTGATTTCGGAAAATGGCATAAATCATGGGGCAGTCAGTGAGAAACTGGGTATCAACGGTTCTCCCAGGGAGGCGGAGATTACCTTGGTGGAGCGGGATCTGAAACTTGCTCTGGAGACCGGGGCAAGCATCAATATTCAGCATATCAGTGCAGCGGAGAGTGTGGAACTGGTTCGCCGAGCAAAAGAAAAGGGTACCAACATCCATGCTGAGGCCACGCCGCATCACTTTTCTCTGACGGAAAACGCTGTGGAGGAGTACGGCACTCTTGCGAAAATGAATCCGCCTCTGCGTACGGAGGAGGATCGGATGGAGATTATCAGGGGCCTGGTGGACGGTACCATCGATATGATTGCAACGGACCACGCACCTCATACCGAGGAAGAGAAGGCGAAACCTATCACTCAGGCACCTAGCGGTATTATTGGCCTGGAGACGGCGCTGGCATTGGGGATTACGGAGCTGGTGGACAAGGGGTATCTGACTATGTGCCAACTGCTACGCCTCATGAGCACGAACCCGGCGGCATTGTATCATTTGGATGCGGGGTATCTTGAGGAGGGCGGTCCGGCGGATCTGATTCTCATTGACACATATGCCCGTGTGATTCCTGGGGACTATGTCTCCAAGGCGGCAAACTGCCCTTTCACCGGCTGGGAGCTGAAAGGAAAAGTGGTGAGGACAATTACCTCAGGAACCGAGGTTTACGTTTCAGAATAAGGAAGGATTACAGTCATGAAAAAGCGAATTTCAGCCGAAGTGATCATCAATCGGGAAATAGCCCCTGCCATTTTTGATATGTGGATTCAACCCACTCAAAAGTTGGAGGAGATAAATCCCGGTCAGTTTATCACTGTTTATCTTAAAAATAGCAGCCTGCTACTCCCGCGGCCTATCAGTATCTGTGAGGTGAATCCGGACAAGACGGCTCTTCGCATCGTTTACCGAAGAGTGGGTGAAGGAACACATGAGATGTCTCTCCGCAAGCCGAATGACGGTCTGGGGTATCTTACCATACTGGGACCTTTGGGAAACGGTTTTCCATTGAAAGAGGGTGAAGGAAAAAAAGCGCTCCTCATAGGCGGGGGCGTCGGCATTCCTCCTTTGGTAGAACTGGCAAAACGTTTGAAGGCTGATAAGCGGATCGTTCTGGGATATCAGAACTGCAGCCTTTCCGGCTTTTTACAGAAGGATCTGGAGCAGTACGGTAAAGTGTATGTGGCTACAGATGATGGCAGCTGCGGTACAAAGGGCAATGTAATGGATGCCATCCGGGAGAACAATTTGGAGGCGGATGTAATCTATGCCTGCGGTCCGATGCCCATGCTTAGAGCGGTCAAAGCTTATGCTGAGGAGAAGGAAATACCTGCTTACATCTCGCTGGAGGAACATATGGCCTGCGGTGTGGGAGCCTGCCTGGGCTGTGTGGTAAAGACGAAGGATGTACATCATCATACAAATGTGAATAATGCCCGTATCTGCACTGACGGACCGATTTTTGAAGCTCGTGAAGTAGAAATTTAATACAACAGTCTGCCCCGGCTAACATAAGTCCACCGGAGGGCAGCAGAAAAGAGGATTATGAACACTCAGACAACAATCGCGGGCGTAACTTTCAAAAACCCGGTTATGACCGCATCAGGAACTTTTGGTTCTGGCATGGAGTATTCTGAATATGTTGATTTAAATAAATTGGGAGCCGTGGTCACAAAGGGGGTGGCAAATATACCCTGGCCCGGGAATCCGACCCCCAGAGTGACGGAGGTGCAAGGGGGCATGTTGAATGCAATCGGTCTCCAGAATCCAGGAATTGATGTGTTTATGGAGAGGGATATCCCCTTCCTGAAGCAGTATGACACAAAAATAATTGTCAATGTCTGTGGCAAGACAGTGGAGGACTATGTAGAGGTGGTGGAGCGACTGGGGGAGGAGCCCGCTGTAGCCATGCTGGAAATCAACGTATCCTGCCCCAACGTAAAGGAGGGAGCCATTGCCTTCGGCCAGAAGGCGGATGCTTTGTTTGACATTACACAGGAGGTAAAGCGTCACGCAAAGCAGCCCATCATTATGAAGCTGAGCCCGAATGTCACCGACATCACGGAGATGGCGAGGGCAGCGGAGGCGGCAGGAGCGGATGCACTGTCCCTGATCAATACCATCACGGGTATGAAGATCGATATTCACAGGCGCAGATTTGTACTGGCAAATAAAACTGGGGGCTTAAGCGGTCCAGCCATTAAGCCTGTGGCAGTGCGTATGGTCTATCAGACAGCCCAGGCGGTAAAGATTCCCATAATCGGCATGGGTGGTATCGCCACTGGGGAGGATGCCATTGAGTTCCTGTTAGCAGGAGCCAGTGCAATCAGTGTGGGCGCTATGAATTTTGTGGATCCCTGCACTACAGAGAAGGTGATAGATGGCATTGAACACTATATGAAGTGTTACAATATTGAGAATCTGAGCGATTTGATCGGAGCCGTGGAAGCATAGACTATTATGGCGCTTTTGGGTAATTCATATAATGGACCATAAATAGCTATAGTAACATAAATTTCAGAATACCTTCATATATATACTTATATCAGTATATGTTTGGAGGTATTTTTTGTGGA
>JAFLRO010000069.1 GCA_022511425.1 Acetatifactor sp. | reverse complement strand
CCACGACCCCTTCATTACGAGTGAAGTGCTCTACCAACTGAGCTATTTCAGCAACATCCGCTGCATCTCAAGCGCAGCTAAATGTATTATATAGGTTCTCCGCCTTTTTTTCAACTGTTTTTTATTTATCTTGCACCTTTATCATAGATTTCTCCCAATGCCTTAGGTGAACCGTTCTGCTTGGAGAAAAATATCAGAAGCATTAAAGTCAGTACATAGGGCAAAATCATCACTAAATCCTGATAACTGCTGGGCATCTGGAGCACCTGCACAAGCCGATAGCCGCCGGATCTTGCAAAACCAAACAACAGACAGGCTCCCAATGTGGGCAGTATCCGCCAGTTTCCGAAAATAAGCGCTGCAATGGCAAGATAGCCATACCCCACGTAGATGCTGGATGAGAAATTAGCTGATATGGAATAGGCAAAGCAAATTCCGCCCAATCCCGACAGTGCACCACATATCACAATCGCCGCCAGCCTTATCCTGTTCACCTGCCTCCCCGCTGCATCCACTGCGTGGGGATTGTCTCCGCAAGCTCTTAAGTGCATGCCAAAACGAGTCTTATACATAATAAACCAAGCTATAAATGCTACAATAATAATCACAATTTCAAAGGGATAAACACTTGTGAACACTGCCCCCAACACCGGAATCTTTGAAATGCCGGGCACAGTGATTCTTGAGGACACTGTCAGCACAAACTTGTCCGAGGTAGCGCTAAAGATCAGACGGTTCAAAAGCTTGGTCAGATAAGCCGTCAATGCCATTGCCAAAATATTTACGACAACACCGCTGATGACCTGATTAGCCTTGAACTTCAGGCATAACAGGGCATGCAGTAATGCAAATGCACCGCCGCCGATAGCGGCAAACAACAAAGCAATATAAAAGGGTACCTGAGAACCGTCCGAGAAACTACCCGCTATAATAACAGCCACAAAAGCTCCTACAAAGGCGCCAAAACCCTGTAAGCCCTCCACAGCCAGCATGGTAACGCCGGATTTTTCACAATAAATACCTCCTACTGCCATAATAAACAGCGGCAGTGCAAAGGATAAACCGTCAATGATGATACTGCTCATTTATCTCTCCTCCTTTGCCATCTGAACTTTTTCACTCTTATGACGCTCCAGCCTCCATCGGATGTACGCGTTACATGCGCTGAAAAGCAAAATAATGCCTGTAATGACCGATGCAATCTCCGTATCCACACCGGCTGAAGAACGCATATAAGTGGAACCCTTACCAATCAAGCTTATTAACATAGTTGAAAAGATAATGCCAAAGGGATTGTTGCTGCCTAAAAGCGACACAGCGATTGCGTCAAAACCGGTGCTTAGCAGCACCTTGGGCTGTATGGAACCCATGTAACCCAAGTAATAGGTCACACCTGCCAATCCTGCCAGCATGCCTGAGATAGTCATGGACAGTACCATGCAACGCCCCACCTTGATGCCCGCGTATCTTGCAGCGCTTCTGGAAAATCCTACCGCCTTCAGCTCATAGCCCAGCCTTGTTTTATCAAACAGTATCCACACCAACACCACCGCGATTAAAGCAGCAATGATTCCCAGAGGAATATCAATCTTCAAATTACCCACAAGAGTATCCATCAGAGTCAGTCTGGATGTTGCTGACACCTCCACGGACTGTCGGGAGATAGGATCCACATAATATGTATTGATCAGGAAGCTTACTACATACTGGAAAATATAGTTCAACATGATAGTTGACACTACTTCGTTGATATTAAAACGATATTTCAGGAATCCTACCAAAGCTCCCGCAAGACCACCAACTACCATACCAATCACCAGCACCAGCGGCTTCGCTATTACTGCACTCAGGCTGCTGTATCCCACAAGTACCGTTGCGGTGAAACCCGCGGCAAGCATTTGACCGGAAACTCCGATGTTAAACAGCCCTGCCCTCAGCGCCACCGCCACTGCCAGAGCAGCAAAAATCATGGGAGTAAAGTAATTAACATAACTGAAAAAATCCGTCAGCATATTTTTATAATTTGCATATGCCGACTTTGGAGCCAGTCCACTTCCCTGAAGCAGCGCATAATAAGCACGGAAAGGATTGCTGCCTGTCACCGCAATGATAACACCGGCTGCTATGAGGCTGCATAAAATGGCAAGCAGCGGAATCTTTACTGCATTCCAGAATTTGTTTTCCTTTTTCATTCCGCGCTTCCTCCCTTCTCCGCTCCATTCTTTTCCCGCTGTCTGACGCCCATCATGAACTCTCCCACCTGATTGGTTGTGAGACTGCTGGCTTCAGCGATTTTCTGAATCTCGCCGTTATAGATCACCGCTATGGTATCGGCACAGTCCATAATCTCATCCAGTTCCAGGGAAATCAGCAAAATCGCTTTCCCCTTATCCCTCTCTGCAATCATCTGTCTGTGGATATTCTCTATGGCTCCGATGTCCAGTCCTCTTGTAGGCTGAACAAATATCATCAGGGGCGATGCCAGTTCAATCTCTCTTCCCACGATGGCCTTCTGTTGGTTGCCGCCGCTCATGGACCGTACAACCGTAGCGCTGCCCTGACCACTGCGGATATCGTATTTCTCAATCAGGCGACTACTGTTTTCCTCAAAGACTTTATGGTTCAGCATACCTTTTTTACAGAAAGGCTCCTTGAAATAATCCTTTAACGCCAGATTCTCCGACAGGGTAAAATCCATTACCACTCCGTAATTCTGCCGATCCTCCGGTATGTAGGAAATACCCTTCAGCGTTCGTTCCCGTATGGGAAGTTTTGTGATTTCCTCTCCATTCAGAGTAATTTTACCGGAATGAACGGATATAAGTCCCGCAATGGCATCTGCTATCTCTACCTGACCGTTTCCGGCTACACCCGCTATAGCCAGAATCTCTCCGGCATGTATCTGGAAGGACACATTCTTCACTACCTGAAAATCCTGTTTATTATAGACATTTAAGTCCGCGACATCCAAAACCACTTCACCGAACTCGGCAGGCTTTTTCTCCGTCTCAAAGCTGACCTCCCGGCCAACCATCAGATTAGCCATGGTCTTGGTAGATGTCTCTGCCACATTTAACACATCAATAAGCTTGCCCCGATTCAATATAGCACAGCGGTCTGCAATCCGTTTGATTTCTTCCAGCTTATGAGTAATCAGGATAATTGTCTTTCCATTATCTCGCAATCCCTTAATGATTTCCAGTAAAAAATCAATCTCCTGAGGAGTCAGTACAGCCGTCGGCTCATCAAATATCAGGATCTCTGCCTCCCTGTAGAGCATCTTCAAAATTTCTACTCTCTGCTGAGTGGAAACGTTGATATTCTCAATTATATCCGTGGGGTTCACAGCCAATCCATATTTTTCAGACAATGCCTGAATATCACTGTTGGCCTTTTTAATATCCACCACCGGAATAAAGCCCAATGCCCTCTTGACCGGCTCCATTCCCATGACGATATTCTCCGCAATGGTGTAGTTAGATACCAGCTTAAAGTGTTGGTGTACCATGCCGATGTTAAGCTTAGTTGCATGATTGGGTGATTCCAGCTGTACCTTTTCTCCCCGTATCCAAATTTCCCCCTCGTCCGGCTCATACATACCGAACAGCATGCTCATAAGTGTGGACTTCCCTGCACCGTTCTCCCCAAGAAGAGCATATATCTCTCCCTTTTTTACCTGAATAGTCACGTCGTCATTTGCCACAATACCCGGAAAACGCTTGGTGATATGTCTCATTTCTACAATGTATTCTTCCGCCATGCTTCCTCCCATCTCATTCCGTTAAAATCCGCATATAGTCGCCCTAAAGCATGTCCCAACTGTTATGCATATATGGTTAGTATAAAAGAAAAGAGGCGCTTTTGCAAGCACCTCTCTGTCTTTATATTCACAGCCACTTTTACTTACCAGGTAAATGTCTCCGGAGTAATCCCATTAAAGTTTGCGGCGGGTACGATTTTGCCTGCCTTCAGCTCAGCCTGTGCGGCATTGATTTTCTGGATTGCGTCAGCGGACAGCTGGCAGCGACCGGATTCGCTCACATAGCCAGTGGAATCGGTAGTTGCTGTCAGGGTCACATTAGCGCCTGCAAAGTTACCGTTCTTTACATCATTCAGCACGTTGTAAACGGTGTCATGCATTACCTTCAAACCGCTGGTGAGTACTACATTGCTGTTGCCGTTTGCACCGTCATCATACTGGTCAACGTCACAGCCAATGACCATAACACCCTCTGCTTCCTTTGCCGCGGTGAACACACCGTTTCCGGAAGCGCCTGCCGCAACAAATATAATGTCAACGCCCTCTGCAATCAGCGCTTCGCCTACGACCTTTCCGGTAGCCTCGTCGGAGAAGTCACCTACATAATTGCCGCCTACATTTGCGCCGGTCACATCGGTGCCTGCGTAGGAAGGAAGCTCAACGATCTCAACATTCAGATTCTCGGTAGCATTCGCGTAAAGCACGCCACACTCAAAGCCGTACTGATAATTTACATTGGAAGGAAAAGCAATGCCGTTTACCACTGCCACCTTGCCGGTCTTGGTGGTAAGAGCTGCAGCCATACCTGCATAGAATCCGCTCTCCTGCTCTGCATAGTATGCAGCATACACATTCTCCAAAGGCGCATCTGCAGTGAGTTCGGTACCCTCAACAGTAGGCCAGGAATCAATCAGGATAAACTTGGTCCCGGGGTTGTCCTTTGCCAAGTCACCGATGCCGGCAAACTGGAAGCCACAGCAAACAATAACATCATAATCGGCGACTGCTTCTGCCACAGCCAGAACTGCTGCTGCACTGTCACCGGAGTCTTCCCGGATAGCATTCACGGTAGCACCCTCATTTTCCGCAATGAATTTGAGTACTCCGTTGTAGTTGTCCTGGTTGAAGGAACCGTCATCCACACCTGAAGGGCTGGATACAATAGCAATCTTCAGACCGTCGCCGCCGTCGGATGCATCGCCGCATGCAGCCAGGGACACCATCATGATGGAACTAAGTACAAGTGCCAAAAACTTTTTCATAATCTTCCTCCTTCTCGACACATAAACGCGGGTGATACCGAGAGGTACAGCCTCACACCCCTATGTTCTATTTTTTACAAGGACTAATATAACATCCCTTTGGACAAATTTCAACAGAAAAATTAACAAAAAAAAAATTGCAAAAACCTCCTGTATATACTGTTTTGCACATACAGGAGGTTTTTGAATTGACAGTTAGCCTGAATTATTCATGACTTCGCAGAATCATCCAAAGTCGTGTCATAACTTTTTAAACGAAAGCAATTCGAAAGTATAATAAACTTCCGCCTTGTAAGGACAGGTGCTGCTCTTACAAGGCGGATGATAGCTTTGGATCCGGTAATGATAATTGAAGCAGGAATTACTTATTGTCCTTCTTATCCATATTGTCTTCCAGTTTTTTCAGTGTATGGGATGCAAAATCCTTGCCGCCAACGCCGAAAGCTATGGCAAATGCAATAGCCAGTGCCGCTACAATCAGCTTGAATGCAGAATTTACAAGCTCTTCAGCGATACCCAGCTGGCTAAGTACCATAAATGCTGCCACCACCAGAATTGCTGACTTCGCAACAATTGCAACCAGATTCATACCGTTCTTACGAAGAGCTTTCTCGGCTGCAGAACTGCCAATCAATGCAATCACAAAGATCACGATTGCACCCAGAACTGCGGGCATATAGCTTATCACTACAGCGCCGATATCGGTCAGTACCTCCAAGTTGAGCACATTCACGCCCTCAACCACAAAGAAGATAACCACTACGGCATAGATGACGGTTCCCACCAGCTTGGACAGTACAATTTTACTCTTGTCTCCAATCAGAGCGGAAAGCTTTGCATCCAGTCCGGCAGCAGCAATCAGACGAGTCACGATCTGGCCTACGAACTTACCGATAATACAGCCGATCACGATAATTACCAGTCCTACGAAAATGCTGGGAATATAGGAAAAAATCAGATTCAGCATATTTACGGCAGGTACAGAAATCACACTGATGTTAAGCACATCCAATGCAACCACGATCATAGGAATCAGAATCAGTACATACACGATGTATGCCAGTGTACTGGAAAGTTTGTCCGTGTCAGACACCTCGATTCCAGCCTTCTCCTGAAGTTTGTTAATACTCAGCTTATTAAATACCGGCACCAACAGTTGGCGTACCAGCTTCGCGATAAAGAATCCTATCACAAGTACGATGACAGCCGCCACAATGTTGGGAACATAGCCCCATACCGTATTAAGCAGACCGGTTATAGGGCTGGTGATATTTGACAGCCCAAGGCATGTAAAGATGGCAGGTACAAAGAGCAGGAAAACAAACAAATAAACAAGTTTTCCGATAAAGTCCTTTGTAGCACCCGGTTTGCTGTCCACTCCTGCGGCATCAGCCTTTTCCAGAATCTCACTTACTTTTCCCTTGTTCAGCAGCTTTAACACCAATGCTTTCACGATAGCAGCTACAACAAATGCAGCAACCAAAATGAGCACTGCGCTGACAACAGACCATACACCTGTTGTGATGATTGCAATAATTGAAGTCAAAAAATCCATTATAATTCCTCCTTTTCAGTTTTAGAAAATATTATTGCATAAATATTCTAGCATATATTTCCAAATGTCGCAATCTGCCTTATGACTTTTTTACAGTTTTTCCAGCAAAATATTATTTTATTCCGTTTTTTCAGACGTTTCTTTTTCAGATAGGTTCATTGATCATGCTTTGTATCCATATGTACATCCAACTGGTTGAACGGAATTTCGATTCCGGCTTCATCCAACGCCAGCTTGCAGTTCTCTGTGATGCGCCATTTCCCCGGCCAGAAGTCCGCCTGTTTGAACCAGCACCGCACCCCCAGATCCACGGAGGAGCTGCCCAGCTGGCTCACAAAGACAATGTGTTCCTTGTCCTTCAACACCGTCTCGTCCTTCTCCAATACCCATGTCAGAATCTCTTTGGCTTTCTTTAAATCTGCCTTGTAGGATATAGCCACTGTGATGTCCATACGCCGGCATTCCTGAGCCGTCACATTCACCAGACTGTTGTTGGCAAGACTTCCGTTGGGAAGAATTATGGTATGGTTTTCGTAGTTGAGCAGCTTTGTGTAAAAAATATGGATTTCTTTCACAAAGCCCTCCTTTCCCGTGTGGCTCTCAATGATGTAATCTCCCACTTTGAAGGGCTTCAGCATCAAAATCAACACGCCGCCCGCCAAATTAGACAGACTCCCCTGCACTGCCAAGCCTATTGCAACACCGGCCGATCCCAGCAAAGCTACGATACTGGCTGCATCAACGCCGCAGGACGACGCCAAAAGCAACACAAGTATCACATACAGTGAGGTCTTTACAAAGGAATCGACAAATTGAATGGCCCCTAGCTCAGCGCGTGCCCGCTGCATGGACCGCCTAATAATTGTTCTCACCAGCTTGATCAGCTGGGTGCCAATAATGAAGAACAGGATGACCAGCAATACCCGCACGCCCAAGTGCATGGCGCCGGTGGACAGATCTGACATAAATTTCGACACCGTTTCCTCGGTAATATTAAGATTTTCCGCTTCATTTATAAATTCCAAGACATCCTCCACTTTTTACTTCTCCTTCCCTGCCAAATTATTCTCAGCCTCGATGTTCTTTGCCGCAGGCTTTTTATCATTGGCGGGTTCAGGAACATTTGATTTTTTCTCTGATTTTACAGTATTCTTTGTCTCTGCGGGCTTGGCGGCTTTCTTTGCCGCCTCCTCCATGACCTTCTTTGCCGCCTCCTCCATGACCTTCTTTGCCGCCTCCCTGGCAGCCTTTCTGGCAGCTGCTCTCACCGCAGCTTTCTCGGCAGCCCTTTCCTCAGCACGTTTTTTTGCCTCAGCAGCTTTTTTCACACGCTCCTGCTCCTGCTTTTTCTTCTGGGCAAGTTCCTCCTCGGTGTAGGGGATGTAGCGCAGGATGCTGACGGATAACGGAGCAAGACTTACGGTGATAGACTGAGGCCTGTCGTCCCACTCCACATCTTTCGCCTTTTTGATCCGATTGTTGATCTGTCCGGTGCCACCGTATTTTTCTTCGTCGGTATTGAATACTTCTCTGTATTTACCGTCAAAGGGCACTCCCGTGGTGATTTGTCTGGCAATGCCGGAGAAATTTGCAACTACCAGCAGTATCTGATCCTTCTGTGTTCCGTGGCGCAGGAAAGTCAGATAGCTCTCGTTGCCTGAAATATTATTGATCCACTCAAAACCCTTTGCCTGATCGTCTAATTCATACAGTTCCGGATTCGTCCGATAGAAGTGGTTCAGCTCCTTTACGAGTTCCATGATGCCTTCATGTCCCGGCAGGGAGGCCAGTTCCCACTCTACACAGCGATTCTCGTTCCATTCATCAAATTCTCCTAAATCCTGACCCATAAACATAAGCTTTTTACCGGGATGAGTCATCATGTAGGCATAGCTCAACCGCAAGTTGGCAAATTTCTGATCACGTTCTCCCGGCATCTTGCCCATCAATGTTGCTTTTCCGTGTACAACCTCATCATGGGAGAACGCCAGTATAAATTTCTCGCTGTAAGCATAAATCATGCTGAAAGTTAGCTCGCCGTGATGGTGGCTGCGGAAATAGGGATCATACTGAATATACCGCAAATAATCGTTCATAAATCCCATATTCCATTTTAAGTCGAAGCCCAGTCCACCGTCATTTAAGTCCCCTGTGATCCTGGGGAATGCAGTACTCTCCTCCGCGATAGTCAGAGCACCTGGGTTTCTCTTCTTCATAATGGAGTTCAGATGTTTGATCATTTCGATGGCTTCCAGGTTTTCCTTGCCGCCGTAAATATTCGGAATCCACTGTCCGTCACTTTTGCCGTAGTCCAGGTACAGCATGCTTGCCACCGCGTCCATGCGAATACCGTCCACATGGAATTTCTCCACCCAGAACAATGCATTTGCAATCAAATAGTTGGACACTTCCGGCCTTCCATAATTATAGATCAGAGTTCCCCAATGAGGATGGCTGCCCTGTCTGGGATCCAGATGCTCGTAGAGGCAGGTGCCGTCAAAATTGGCAAGACCATAAACATCCCGCGGGAAGTGCGCAGGCACCCAGTCCAGAATCACACCGATTCCAGCCTTGTGAAGTTCATTAACGAAGTACATGAAATCTCTGGGCGAACCATAGCGGGCCGTAGGCGCATAATAGCCGATGACCTGATAGCCCCAGGAGGCATCATAAGGATGCTCCATCACAGGCATCAGTTCCACATGGGTATAGCCCATCTCTCTTACATAGGGAATCAGTGCAGCAGCAATCTCCCGGTAGTTTGCATAAGGTTCGTCTTCCTCAGAGGTTGCAAAGGAACCAAGATACAGCTCGTAGATGCTCATGGGGACATTCCCCGTCTGGTACTTTGCCCTATTTTCAATAAATTTCTTATCCTCCCACCTAAAGTTCCGCAGATCCGCAATCACGGAAGCTGTCTCCGGGCGCAACTGGGCGGCATTTCCGTAAGGATCCGCCTTCAGGTAGGTAAGTCCGTCCTTCAGTTTCAGTTCAAACTTGTAATTTGCGCCCTCTCCGGCACCGGGTATAAAAATCTCAAAAATACCGGAATCCCACAGACGGCGCATTTGATGCATACGTCCGTCCCAGCCGTTAAAATCTCCCACGACGCTGGCACGCATCACCCCCGGTGCCCACACGGCAAAATAGGTTCCCTTTACCCCCTCCAGTTCCATGGGATGGGCTCCCAGCTTTTCATAAACAGTGTAGTGAATGCCGTTCTTAAATTTATCTGTATCCTTCTTGGTGATCTGAGGTTTGTATCTATAAGCTTCTCCCCAGGTCACTGTAGTGCCGTCTTCCTTCTTCACTGCATAATGATAAATCGGTGCTTCCGAGCCTGGAAGCAGCGCAGCAAAATAACCGTCTTCGTCCGCGAGATCCATCGGAACAGCCTCACCGGTCTTCTCATATACGATAGATACCTTCTTTGCACCCGGGAAGTAAGCCTGAACCAGTGTCTGGTTTCCCACTTTATGAGGTCCCAGCGTAGCATGGGGGTTATCGCTCTCGGAATAAATAATTTCTTCAATCACAGGCCAGTTCATCAGTTTATATAACTTTTTTGTCATATCCATTCTCTCCTTCTGAATGTTACCGTCGTCTGAGCGCTGAGTCAGATTTCCTTTCAAGTACAGCTGCTTGGCTCATTGCTCGCGGGGACAAAGGCGTTCGCGGCATAGTATAAGTTTGATTATGTCAGCGTACTTCAAGGTCGTGCAGGAAAAATCCACTGCGTAGCTTTGGCTCAAACCATGTGGATTTCGGCGGCATCAGCTTACCTGCATCCGCCACTGAGAACAGTTCATCAATGGAAGTGGGATACATGGCAAAAGCCACTTTCATGTCCGTATGCACTCTCCGCTCCAGCTCCTCAAGGCCCCGGATACCACCCACAAAGTCGATTCGTTTATCCGTCTTCGGATCTCCAATACCAAGGATGGGTTGAAGTAAATAACGCTGAAGCAGTGACACATCAAGACCCTCCACCGGATCATCCGACAGAATCTCCTCTCTGGCGGTGAGATGGTACCATCTGCCTTCCAGATACATGCCGAAGGTGCCCTTGCACTCTGGATGGAAGGGTTTCTCTCCTATCTCCTCCACAAAGAAATGCTGTCCGATTTTCTCGAGAAATTCTTTTGTGGAATGACCATTCAAATCCTTAACCACTCGGTTATAGTCCATGATACGGAGCTCCTTGTCCGGAAAAAGTACGGAGAGGAAGTAGTTGAACTCCTCTTGCCCTGTGTAATCCGGATGAGCTTCTCTGCGCATAAGGCCTACTTTCACAGCGGATGCACAGCGATGATGTCCGTCAGCTATGTATATGGAGGAAATCTTGTCAAAATTCTCTCCAATCAGCCGGATTTTCTCTTCAGCATCTATCACCCACACCCTATGACCTACACCGTCTTCGGAGGTAAAATCGTAAACGGGTGGGTCTTGCTTCGCCTGAGCAATGATTTCTCGCAGGGTATAATTGTTTCGGTAAGCCAGAAAGATGGGACCGGTCTGCATATTGCAGATATCCACGTGGCGTATACGGTCCTGTTCTTTATCCGACCTGGTATTCTCGTGCTTTTTGATAATATTGTTAAGGTAATCGTCTATGGAGGCGCATCCAACGATGCCAGTCTGGCTTCTGCCGGAAAAAATCTGTTCATAAAGATAAAAACAGGGCGTTTTTTCTTTTATGAAATGTCCTGCGGATATTCGCTCATGCAGGAGGGCGGCTGCCTTTTCGTAAACTTCCGGTGCGTAGGTGTCTACCTCTGGGCCGAAGGATGTCTCCGCTCTGTCTATCGCCAGGAAAGAGTCGGGATTGTTCTGTACTACTTGGGCTGCTTCGTCTCGGTTATATACGTCGTATGGCAGCGCTGCAATTCTGGCTTCCATGCCGGGGGTTGGGCGGTACGCTGCAAAGGGTCTGATTTGTGCCATTCAGTGTCTCCTTTTCTAAAGTAGGTTCATGTATCTATTTTATTTTAGCAAAAATTGCTATACATAACAAGCATCTGATGTTAAACTATTTAATAATATAGAGCATGATATTACTATTTAAGGTTGGGTTTCCACAAGTGACGGCACCGCACGGTGCCTGTTATCGGCTAAACAAAAAATATATTTGAAAGTGAGGAAATGGTAATGACGGACGAAAATAAGGCGCTGCTTGAGCGAATTAATGCTTATGCGGAGAATGTGTTAGGGGATATTGACCCTCAGAAGGTGCAGGTTTCTGTTCAGTTGGAAAAGCTAAGACCTGTTATGGAAGAGATTGCTAAGGAAAAAGGAATGAGTCTTGAAGAGGTATTTATCTTGTATATGGATCTTCAAAGCGAGGCCAGTGTCTCCACCAACAAGAAATTGGAGGAGAGCTTACAGGACTTGAATGAGGGCTTCGACGGTGCATCTCCGCTGCTGTTCCGATAAATTTTTCTTTTTTACATTGATGTTGTTATGGAAATCACCGTCTATATCGCGCGGCAACAGAGAATATCCCAGAGATGAAAGTGGTGTTCATTCCTGAGAGAATTCATCTTCAATATCTTTTTCGTTGTACTTCTAAGGACTATTATGAAGTCATAAGTGAATTATTATCTGAGAGTATTTTCATTGAGCGTCCCTTATGATAAATTCTGCGTTATTAGTTTCCGTATCTTTTTCTCATGTTTTCTCACAAACTCGTATATCCTGCATGCGTCTTTAGCACAGGATAAATCTTTTTGTCCTTCAAAATATGCTGTAAACAGTAGTTCAATACATTCCATCACACATGGTACTGCCTGCTTCTCCGCTTCTGACAAAGGCAGTTTCCTCTCGTAACCTTTAAAAACTTTTGACACAAAATCAAACCACTGTTCTTCCGTGAGTTCCAACTTCTCTTCCTCTGACAGCAGGCCAAGCAAAAAATAACAAAGGTCAAAAATGCGTATGTTTCTCTGGCTTAAATCAAAGTCTATATAGCCGGAAAATTTGCCCTCATCAAACAGGAAATTTCCAAAGTGCACATCTCTGTGAATCAATTGCACGGGAAGCTCACCATAAAGGGTGTCAAATTCTAATACAATCTTTTGAAATTCCTCCTGACTGATATATTTCCATGCGCATTCCTCAAACTGCTCCCTGATCCAGCCATTCATCTCCTCCAGAAGACTGTTGTTCCAAAATTCGCCTTCACTCTCACATTTTTGAAAAGCGATATGGAGGTCTGCAATCACACTTCCCATGGTCTCTGCAAGCTTTGTGTCGGCTCCAATCTGAAGTATATTGCTGCCCGAAAGTTTCTCAGAAAGAAAATAGAAATGACTGCTGTCAGAAACATATTGTTTTCCAGATTTATCAGATATAACTTTTCCTACCGGAATACCTGTTTCATTCAGTATTTCCAGCATTTTCAGGTTTCTCTCAAGCATTTTCCGATCCTGGTAGACTTTCAATACATATTCCTCGCCCACCTGCCAGGCTGTATCATATATCTGCTCTGTTTTGCAGTCCTGTAATCCCCAGACCTCAAGAACCTTCCCAATCCCACCATTCATATCCGTATATCCTTTCCTCTATTTGAGCAGAATCCCCCTAATTTGTTAAGCGCAAAAACGCAATTGTAGGTTGCAAGAACATAATAATGAATGAAGCACAAAGTCAAAAACTGCTTGACTCGTATTTGAGCCAAACAGTTTCGCTACCACTGTCTTTTGCGTGCATGGCGTAGCATGCCGTCATTTTTGTGCTGATAGTTTCTACGGCGCCAGTCCTTATTATCAGTGTTTCGATCTTCCTCTAAAAACAGCACTTCTGACGGAGTGGCAGGTCGCCCCTCGCAATAAGGGCAATCCGGGTCATTGCAAGCCTCATCCAGCCAGATATCACAGGATATGCAGCAGGCAGCATCATATCTGTCATAGTGGAAAACTTTTTCATTACATGTTGGGCATTGCCAGCTGTCCCCATACCAGAAACCCTTTTTTTCAATCTTGGCAAGACGCGCTCTATATCTTAAAAACCTCTTTCTGTTCTTCATATTTGACTTCTGATTTTATGGTAATAATCAGCCAAACCAAATAATTATTTCGAACTATATCACTTATTTCACTATTCTTGCCCGGAACACACCCTGAATCTTTTCCAGTGCTTCCACAATTTCGGAGGTGGGTGCGGTCTCTACATCCAACATGGTGTAAGCTACTTCGCCCCTGGACTTGTTAGTCATGTCACTAATGTTGATACCCTTCTCACCGAATACACCCGTGAATTTGGTAATCATGTTAGCGATGTTCTTGTGGAATATGGCAACACGTCCTGCCTGGGCGCACACACCCATATCGCATGCGGGATAGTTCACACTGTTGCGGATATTTCCGTTCTCCAGATAGTCCATTATCTCCTCTACTGCCATCACAGCACAGTTGTCCTCGGACTCCTCGGTGCTTGCTCCCAGGTGAGGGATTACGATACATCCCGGCTGCCCTGCTGTAGTAGGATTGGGGAAGTCGGATACGTAGTGAGCAATCTGACCGCTCTTCAAACCCTCCAGCACGTCATTCTCGTTTGCAAGCAGGTCTCTTGCAAAGTTCAAAATGGTAACGCCCTTCTTCATCTTCGCGATGGACTCTGCATTGATCATGCCCTTGGTGGAGTCTAACAGGGGGACATGGATAGTGATGTAGTCGCATTCTGCATAAATGTCGTCCTCATTTAGAACATGCTTCACGGAGCGGCTCAGATTCCATGCTGCATTCACAGACAGATACGGATCGTAGCCATAAACTTCCATCCCTAAGGCAATTGCTGCGTTCGCCACCTTCACGCCAATTGCGCCCAGGCCGATGACACCCAGCTTCTTACCCATGATCTCGGTTCCGGCAAAATTCTTCTTCTCCTTCTCAGCAGCCTTGGCAATATTCTCGTCGTCCTTTGCGGATTTCACCCACTCAATACCGCCCACAACATCTCTTGCCGCCAGCAGCATACCTGCAATCACCAGCTCTTTTACGCCGTTTGCATTCGCTCCGGGGGTATTAAACACTACCACTCCCTGCTCTGCACACTTATCCAGCGGGATGTTGTTGACACCTGCGCCGGCTCTGGCTACTGCCAGAAGCCCCTTGGGCAGTTCCATCTCGTGCATGGATGCGCTTCTCACCAAGATGCCGTCAGCATCCTGTACTTCCTTAGTTATCTCATACTTATCACTGAAGTTCTTAAGCCCCACCTCTGCGATGGGATTCAGGCAATTAATCTTGTACATGCTCACTCTATCCTCTCTGTTCTTATATCAAATTATAAAATAATCTCCCTTTTTCAAAAGTGTTCCTACGATAAACCGGAATTGTCGCCGTTGAAATATAATCATACTGTACTTTTAGAAAATTTTATAAATTCATATGGCAAT
>JAFLRO010000068.1 GCA_022511425.1 Acetatifactor sp. | reverse complement strand
AGAACCAAAAAATTGATGATGTCTATTATAAACCTTTTCGGTACTTTTATTTTTCAGAGCTGATATCTTCGGGACAAATTGTCGACATGTTGGAGAATGATATGGAGAGGGAATGCTATGCGCAGATTGAGGAGAGAGCAAAGCTGACTCACACACCCGCAAATATGATATTGGTTCCCTATTGGCACAATGCAGCGAGAGGCTTTAAGTTGAAGACGTATGAGACTCGACAGACCATAAATGACAGATTGGATTTGACCATGCAGGATTTTCAGGAAATGGAAAAAGAGACAGATGCAGGCAACGCATTGAATGTGGAGGACAGACGCAGAGAGGAACTGAGGAATGCAGGATGCAGGAAAGGCTTAGAAAAATTCACAGCGGAGTCGGTAAAATTCCTGATGAATCAAAAAGAGCTTTTATTTCCTGCGATTCCTGTATTCAAGGGAGCAGCTGAGCAAAAGGATATTCAGGGTATTTTGGAAAGATCCCGGGCGATTAACAGGACGCTGAAGGGATGAAGGGATAATACATACAAGACGTACCATATTTGCATTTTCAAGATAAAGGCGCTGCGGGCAATTTCGATTACGATCTATGGTACAATGTTGACAAATCAAATATTTGTCAACGTCTGATTTCATGTGCACCCTTCGGCGCACGAAACATGGTATAATATGGAGGAAAAAATCATGAGATATTTCGGTTTCGTACTTAAGGCCAATTCAGAACAGATCAAGGAAAATGCTAAAATCAGGCTTAAGGAATATGACTATCAAAGCCCTGTTGCTGCAATGAACAATTATATGTACAAGAATATGAAAAACGGCATATGTTATTTTGCTTATAGGGAAGATGGAGGTGCAACATTGGCCGCATTTTCTTATGATGAGAAGAAGGGTTCATTTCGTGATGCATATGATTATATCATTGAAATGTTAAATGATGTATTTTCTATAAAGCAAGTGAAAGCCGAGCCCTGTGAAATTACAATGTATCAGTTTTATGAATGTTTGCTTGAGGCCAAAAGAAGGGAGTATTTTCTTAGTTGGACGAGAATATTAGAAGCGGCAAATATAAGGGTTTATGATTACTTTAAAAATGAGCAAATTACTTTTCATTATAGTTTGAAAGAAAAGATTATTTCAGAGAATCATAAAAAAGAAAATCCGATGTATGATAAGAGTGTTATAAATGAACTTTCAAATATAGAGTCTCACAAAAATACGTCAGGTTTTAAGGGGAATATGGTTCACTACATCATTTCAAGCAGAAGTGCGGAGGCGGCAAATGATATAACGGAAACCCTTATGCAGAAGCTGGCAGAGTCAAATCGCTTAAGTGGCAGACGTATGGAAATCATCAGTGAAATAGAGCCCGATTTGTATAATGTAAACAACCATCTTGAGGAATTTATAGAAAATAATTATGGTGGTGTGATAGTTATTGATTTGTCCGAAAAATTTGGTTATGATTCAGTGGATTATGAAATGACCTGTAAATACATCGAGAAATTAGTGAAAAAGTATAGGAATGATTGTCTTTTTGTTTTTACCTATAATATAGAAAAGCCGGGTTTTGCTTACCAGTTTTTACCTTTGGTTCGGAAACATGTGATTTCGGTTATGCTTAAGGAAGGCAAGGGCGACAGAAAAGCAGCCGTCAATTACATGAAGGAACTGATAAAAGCCTCAGAATACTCTAAGTATGCAAGGCTGGCAAATGAGTTTATGAAGTTGTTCCCCGGAAATATATTTTCACAGACAGATGTACTTATGGCGTTTGAACAATTTGAGCCATGGTGCCTTAATAGAAATGTACTGCAAGCCTATGATTACAATTACTCTGATACCTTCATGTTAGATAGGGACGAAAATAATAATTCTTCTTATGATAAATTGAATAAAATGATTGGCCTTACAAGCGTCAAAGAACAGATAAATCATATTATTGCAGCAGATATTGTGGAAAAAGAGAGAAAAAAACGTCAAGGCAATGCTTATGAGTTAGGTACTATGCATATGATCTTTGGAGGTAATCCGGGAAGCGCCAAGACAACCGTTGCAAAACTGTTCGCAGGAATCGCAAGAGAAAAAGGAATTCTAAAGAGTGGTGCATTCGTGGAATGCGGTGGGATGGATCTTGACGGCTTAGGATGCACTATAAAAATAAGGAAAGCATTTATGGAGGCGAATGGCGGTGTGCTATTTATTGATGAGGCTTATTCCTTAAATAGCGATACTGCTGTTACAGTACTTATTCAGGAAATGGAAAACCGACGAGATGATGTAATCGTTATTCTTGCAGGATATAATGAAAGAATGCGGGCATTTATGGAAATTAATGAAGGATTAAAAAGCAGAATACCATATTGGATTGATTTTCCTGATTATAATGTGGATGAGTTGACAGACATCTTTAAAATGATGGTAAAAGAACGCGGTTTTGCTGTTACGGCAGATGCAATAAGGGAAGCCCGTAATATTTTTGAAAGAGTAAGATTTATGGATAATTTTGGCAATGGTAGATATGTGCGTAATCTGATAGAATGTGCTGTGCAAAACCAATCCATAAGGCTGCTTGCTGCCAGAAAAAATGCGGAGAATATACGAAAAAAAGAACTCTTTTTGATTACAGGAGAGGATATAAGCATAATGCAAGAAGGGCTTAAGAATGACAGAAAGATTGGTGCTGCCCGAAAAGAGCTTAATGAAATGATAGGTCTAGCTTCTGTGAAAGCAATCATTAGTAGAATAATAGCCAGCTTTAAGTTAAAGAAAGTCTGTATGGACAAGGGTATTTGCAATGAAAGACCCTCTTTACATATGGTGTTTACCGGAAATCCGGGCACGGCCAAGACAACCGTTGCAAGGCTGTTCACCGAAATCATGAAGGATGAAAAAGTTCTGTCATCAGGAAACTTTGTAGAAGTAGGGAGGGCGGATCTTGTTGGCGACCATGTGGGCGCGACAGCACCGCTTGTCAAGAAAAAATTCAGGGAGGCGCAGGGAGGTGTTCTTTTTATTGATGAAGCCTATTCTCTCTGTGACAGTTACGAAAACGGTTTCGGAGATGAGGCAATCAATACTCTTGTTCAAGAGATGGAAAACCATAGAGATGATGTAATCGTTATTTTTGCCGGTTATTCAGATCAAATGAAGGCATTTCTTGACAGAAATCCGGGTATGTCATCGAGAATTGCGTTCCATGTTGACTTTGAAGACTATTCTACCAACGAACTTTGTGATATTACGAGACTTATGCTTTCAAGAAAACAGATGAAGATAACGGATGCCGCTATGGAGAAACTTAAAAAAATTTATGAGAGCGGAAGAGGGAGCAGAGGTTTTGGAAATGGACGTTTTGTACGAAAAATGTTAGAAGAGACAGAAATGAATCTGGCTGAACGGGTTTCGCAATTAGACGAATCAACGATTACTACAGAGCTCATCACCACTATTGAAGAGAGAGATATACCGGAGTCGGATGTAGAGAAACATCCTAAAAAGAAACAGATTGGTTTTTGCGTCGCTTAGTTTACTGTAGCCCGGGGGATGAGTAAAATTTTTAGATATTTGAGAGAGTATTGAGATCGGTAATGAGATAATCAGCTAATAACAGCATATGATTAGGTATGTTCTTAAACGGCGCAACGAGGTGATTGACAGAGCTATGTAAAGAACAGAAAGTTTCGGGATAGTTTCTATAGTAATTCCTTGACATAAACTTTGGAGGTTTATATGGCAACGTATGTGATCTCGGACATTCACGGTGAATTTGATCTGTTTATGGAATTGCTTGATATTATTAAGCTGAAGGAAACGGATACATTGTATGTTCTTGGCGATATTCTGGACAGGGGACCGCATCCGATCAAGGTATTGTTAAAGCTCATGGAAATGCCCAATGCCGTTTGTATTGTGGGAAACCATGAGCTGATGGCGTTAGAGTGTCTGGAATTTCTCTGTAAGGAAATTACGGAGGAGGCTATTGCCGGGATTGATTCTAAGATGGTTGATAATCTGCTCACCTGGCAGATAAACGGAAGCGCTGCCACCACGGACGAATTTCATAAGTTGGATCCGGAGACCAGGCAGGATGTTATAGATTTTATCAAGGATTTCCTGATATATGAGGAGCTGACTGTCGGCGGAAAGAATTATCTGTTGGTACACGGAGGCCTTGGCAATTATTCCCCGGAGAAAGAGATAGAGGATTACTCCATTGAAGAACTTGTCTGGAACAGGGCAGATTACGAAACGCAGTATTTCGATGATGTCTATGTGGTGACGGGGCATACTCCAACCCAGGGAATAGAAGGAAATCCACGACCGGGATATATCTACCGGGTAAATAATCATATTGCGATTGACTGCGGCTGCTATCTTCCGGGAGGCAGACTGGCGGCCATATGTCTTGACACGGGTGAGGAATTTTACTCGTCAACAAACCATCGAGAATAATGGTAGTGAGGGAGAATTAAAAAACCCAGGTTGACATTATCCCGACGCTTAGATATAATATGAAAATCAGCGGTGTCTGACCGATAACTTTCAACCATGTATTTGTTGTGCGATGAGGAGGTATAAAAATGGTCATAAGAATGAAATCAGTTAAGATGAATATTTTACCGTTTTATACCTCACGGAGATGTACAGTTTGATGTCGAAATGTTGCCCCTCGGAAAATGAAAAGGGTCTGTATTGTTTGATTTCAAGCCTCGATGCCTTCGAAAGGTATCGGGGCTATTTTTTATGTCGCAGGCAGCGGCAGAATGAGAGGAAAAATGAAAGAGAAAAAGTTGTCATTGACGGAGACGTTAAAGAACGACTGGTACGCCATGAAGCTGGGTTTTTCCATCAGCAGGAGCCTGGTAGTCCATGCCTTTCTGATGCGTCTTACGGGATATGTTGAATGGGTGTTTTTTGACGCGGTCTTTCTGAGGGAGATCGTGGGTGCACTGGATGAGAACAAGGACTTTAGCGAGATTTTTACCTACATACTGATTTGTGGCGTTATTTTCGCGCTGAAAAATCTGTACAACAGTTACGGGGATAATGTAATCCTGCCGCTTCAAACTGTGAGGCTGTACGGCGGCATCTATTGTAAGCTGTACGCAAAAGCGCGGAATGTGGAACTCAGGTGCTATGAGGATCCGGATTTCTACAACCGTTACACCATGGCCATGGACGGGGCGGAGGAGAAGGTCCGCGAGATCATCATCAGTTTCTGGGGAGTCCTGGTGGGTGCGGTGGCGACCGGAGCGGTGTTCCTGTTCATGTACCAGATTGATCATTATGCGGTGATTTTTATCATCTGCCCGTTATTGGGAAATTTCCTGTTCGGAAACTGGAAGAATAAATATGATTTTAAAAAATATCAGGAACAGGCACCCAATGAGAAGGTGCTCAACTATGTCAACCGGACGATGTATCTGCCGGACTACACGAAGGAGATACGCCTGTTTAAGATATTCCGCCTCCTGAAGGAGCAGTATCACGAAGCGACCTTGAACAATGTGCGGGTGGCCGTAAAATATGCGTTTCCAAAAGCGTTCCTTAATTTTTGGAGAGTTACGTTCTCATTTACAGTGATTTTTGAGGGAGTGCTCCTCTATGCTATTTACCGGCATCGGGTGACGGGTTCCATAACTCTGGCACAGCTCACCGTCATGACCAGTCTCATGGTGGCGATGACATGGATTCTGATTCGGCTGTTTGAGGACATCATGGCGATTATGAAGAACGGTCTCTTCATAAACAATCTCCGGGGATTTCTGGAGTATGAGGAGAAAATTCCCGAGGATCAGAAGGGAATTCTGCCGGAAGGGCAGTTTGAAAGCCTGGAGTTCGACAAGGTATGCTTCTCTTATAAGGATGAGGAGACTATTAGGGATCTATCATTTGTGTTGAAAAAGGGTGAGATTGCGGCGCTGGTGGGGCATAATGGCACGGGAAAGACTACCATTGTCAAGCTGTTGCTGAGATTGTACGACCCTACCTCCGGCGTGATCCGGATGAACGGCAGGGATATCCGGGAGTACGATCTTCATGCTTACCGGGAGATGTTTGCCACCACCTTTCAGGACTTTTGCATCATGGGTATGACCGTCATGGAGAATGTCCTGATGGGACGGCATTATGAAAACGAAGAAGAACTGGTGATAAGCTCCTTAAAGAAGGCGGGAATCTACGAAAAGGTGATGAGCCTCCCGGGCGGCATCCACACCATGATGACCAAAGAGTTTGAGGAGGACGGCGCGGTGCTGTCCGGAGGCGAGAGCCAAAAGCTGGCAGTGGCAAGGACCTTCGCCAAGGATTCGCCGGTAAAGATCTTTGACGAACCCTCCAGCGCGCTGGATCCCATCGCGGAGTATGACCTATTCCAAAACATCATGAAGGAGGGCAAAGATCACACTATGCTCTTTATCTCCCACAGGCTGTCTTCCGTAAGGAATTGCGACAAGGTCTTTATGTTGGAGAGCGGCAAATTGATCGAGGAGGGCTCCCACAGCCGGTTGATGGAGCTTGGGGGGAGTTATGCCCAGATGTATCAGAAACAGGCCATGAATTATCTGGCTCTGGACGGGGAAGAGGAGGTGAAAGTTTGAAACCGGAAAAAGACAAAATAAAGCAGCCCGCGCTGCAGGTGTGGAAAAACAACTGGTTTCTGATAAAGCTCTGTCTGTCCGCATCTCCCGCGTATGTGATTTTTGCGGTGTTGGATTCCGTGCGGAACCAGGTGTCCATCTTTTTTGAACACACCTATGGAATCGGGTATGTGCTTGAGGCGGCGGAATTTCACTACCCCTTCCGGCAGGTAGCGACCTTTCTTCTGCTTCTTGCGGGAGGTGTGACGATGGGAATGGTGTTCACGGTGTTTGCGGGCGATTATATCCAGGAGAAGGAGCGCCCCAAGATCCGGGAAAGGATCAAGCTTCAGTTCTATGAAAAGGCGAAGGAGTTGGATCTGGAGCGCTATGACAATCCTGAGTTTTATAATGAGCTGGTACTGGTTCTCTCGGAAGTGGACAAGCAAATTGACAGATGTGTCATATTTTTGCAGAACACGATGTCCGGAATTGCGGTCTTTATCACTACGGGAATCTATTTCTTTATGAAGGACAAGATGTCCATCCCGTTTGCGGCAGTCTCCTTTATCCTGGCGTTTTTGTTTAATCAGATGTTCAATCGGCTGACATATCGGATCCGGATTGCCAGAAATCCTCACGAGAGAAAGCGGGAGTATGTGAAGAGGGTATTTTACCTGAGTGATTACGCGAAGGAACTTAGGCTGAACCCGGAGGTTTCCGATGTGCTGTTTGAAAAGTTCGAGGAGGCGAACGAGAACGTCTATCAGGTGGAGAGGAAGAATGCGAACCGGCGGTTTATCCTGAGTTTTATGAGCAGATATATGAGCAACGCCTTTTTCAGCGATGTGCTCTATATCTCTTACCTGGTGTTTCAGGCTACTGTTCGCAAAGCTCTGTCCTTTAGCAGCGTGGCAATCCTGTACAATTCCTTTGGGCGCCTGAAGAGGGGGATGAGCATCTTTACGGATGTGTACCCTTACGCCTGTGAGACCAGTCTATATGTGCAGAGAATGCGGGATTTTCTGGCCTGTGAGCCCGGAATCGTCTCCGAGAAGAATCTGCTTCCGACGGAGATCGCTAAGGATATCGAATTGCAGGGGGTTTCCTTTGCATACCGTAAGGAGGAGGGAGATTTTCTGTGTAATATCTCCCTGCACATCCGGCCCGGGCAGAAGATCGCGCTTGTGGGTTACAACGGCGCAGGGAAAACTACTCTGGTAAAGCTCCTGATGCGTCTTTACGATGTGGGGGCCGGAAGGATTCTCGCCGACGGGGTTGATATCAGGGATTATCAGGTGGAGAAATACCGGGAGTCCATCGGCACGGTCTTTCAGGACTTTAAGATCTTTGCGGGCAATGTGAAGGAAAATGTGCTGATGGATATTGCTGACGGCTGCGACGAGGAGCCGGTGCGTCAAGCGCTTTCGGAGAGCGGTCTCTGGGAGAGGATCTGCGAAACGAAGGAGGGGCTGGAAACCCAGCTTACCACGGAGATTATGGAGAAAGGGGTGAATCTGTCCGGAGGCGAGAGTCAGAAGCTTGCCATAGCCAGAGTCTTTTACCAGAAGGCGGGACTGATGATCCTGGATGAGCCCTCAAGCGCGCTGGATCCCATCGCAGAGTACCAGCTGAACCATGTGATGATGGAGGCCACAAAGGACAAAACGGTCATCTTTATCTCTCATAGATTGTCGACCACGCGCCTTGCAGATCACATCGTCATGCTGGAGAAGGGCAGGATAGCCGAAGAGGGAACCCATGAGGAGCTGCTTCGGAAAAACGGAAAGTATGCCCAGATGTGGCGCGTCCAGGCCGGAGCGTACATGGACTGAAAGTCAATTTTGGCGGTTGATGATCTTATTGATAATATTGGTATAAAACAGGTGGACAGTATGAAATACATCAATGCAAGGGATATTCAATGCAAGGGATATTCTGCCCGAGGATGTTTTAAAGCAGCTGCAGTCCTATGCGACAGAGGAGGGAGAAAGGATGATTTACGGAACATTACAGGTGGCTATGGAATATGCAAACCGAGGGTGTATCGAGGAATGGCTGCAGCTGTTTTTGCGGGGTGACGGTCATAATGTGGCTTTGGCGGACGGTTTATTAAAGGAACCTAGACAATATTGGGGGCCTGTAGAGATAGAGTTAAAATTGCTGGAGGAAATTCAGTCCGGTGCACCAGAATATTTGACAAGGGATAATGACATTGCCTATTTCTTTGAAGTAGTGGATCGAATGAAGGATGCTTACGGAAAATGGGATACACCACCGCTTATTTTAGAGTACTCAGAGGACAAAATCCGGGTAAACGATGGACGGCACCGTCTGGAAATGTACAGGCAGTTAGGGATTAGCAAAGCATGGGCAGTGTGCTGGAGGACTGTGAAAAACCCAGAAACATGATAGAGTGTCCTGGACAAAATTTATGTAATATCTTTTTGCGGCGAATGTCCAAAATATTTTACATATGCTCTATAAAATACAGAATAATCTTCAAAGCCACAGCTTTCGCTTGCTTTTTGCGCAGAAAATCCGCTGTGTATTTTCTCTCTTGCTGCGGTAAGCCGTTTTATCGTGATGTATGTCCAAGGGGCAGCGCCCGTAGCTTGTTTGAAGATCCTGCTGAATTGTGAAGCACTAAGAAAAAAATGCTCTGCCAAAATGGAGACGGAAAGTTTATCAAACAGGTGAGTATTCACATAAGACACCATTTTCTCTGATACGCTTTGAGGCGGTAAATATTCTGAAGAACCACGGTTTAAAAATACTTTGTTGATCGAATTTAGTAAAAGAATAAGTCCGGTCAAAATTTGCAGTCTTTTTTCGTAATCGTCTGCGCCCCCACACATTTCTGAAAATATTTGCGACATATTATCATCTTTAAATTCCGCAGGCAGATATAGATTTCCGCGCCCAAGAGGTCTGTCAAAAAAGGCTTTCATAAGCCGCCGTTGCGGATCAATATTATCAATAACAGATATTGAAAAATTTATCGCATAACGTTCATAATTTCCCTTACCTAAAATTTTTGCTCTATGAGATTCGGCTGGACGCATAATTAAAATGCTCCCCGGCTCCAGCAGATATTCTGCACCTTCAACAAGATACGCCGCATTCCCCGAAACAAAATAAAAAATTTCACACCTCTCATGAACGTGCATAAAGAAATTTTTGTCATCGGGATTTTCGTCAACAGCATGCCGCATATATAAATCCTCAGAGTCGAATTCCTGCAAAGTATTCATGCGCATTTTCCCTTCGTTTAAATTTGTTTGATTTTCTATCTATCCCTATTTTATCAGTCGCGCGTGAATTTGCAATATAAAATGCTCAAATCAACAATGGAAATGCAAATCATTCTGATATAACTTAGTAGTAGGTACTTTAGAGGGGTACTTTAGTAATAATCAAAAAATTTGGGAGGCAACTACCATGAAGTTTAAGCTTGCAGCTTTTGCAGACGAGGCAGGAAGCAGTATAGGGGAACAAATCTCCGCAATGAAAGAAAATGATGTCGCGTATCTTGAAATAAGAGGCGTGAATGGAGAAAACATTTCAGATCTCACAAACGAAAAGGCTCGTGACATTCGCAGACAGCTTGAGGATTCGGGCATATCCGTATGGTCACTCGGTTCGCCTTACGGAAAAATCGGAATAGAAGAAGACTTTACCCCACACCTTGATAAATTCAAGCACGGGCTTGAGCTGGCAGATATTCTGGGTGCAAAGCATATTCGTCTGTTCAGTTTTTATGTTCCGCAGGGGAGTGCAGAAAAATATAAGGACGAAGTAATGTCACGTCTTGATAAATTTATTTCAGCAGCAAGGGGAAGCGGGATCGTTCTCTGTCACGAAAATGAAAAAGGCATATACGGTGACAACGCTTTGCGATGTGCGGAGATACATAAGGAGTTTTCTGAGCTGAAAGCCGTGTTTGACCCGGCCAATTTTATTCAGTGTGGGCAGGACACAAAAGCTGCATGGGAATTACTTAATCCATATGTGGAATATATGCACATCAAGGATGCAAAGTCTGACGGAACGGTAGTTCCTGCAGGAAAGGGTGAAGGAAACATACCGTTTCTTCTTTCTCAATATAAAGGAGAAATCTTGACGGTTGAACCCCATTTAACTGTTTTTGAGGGATTCGATAAACTTGAAGCAGGTGAAAAAACGAGTATGGGAGAGTATTGCTATCCCTCGTCAAGAGCAGCCTTTGATGCTGCAGTGAATGCGCTGAAAAAATTAATATTGTAGCTGAAGGAATTAATATCGTAAAGGAGAGGTAATCACGATGGAAAAACTCAGATTGGGAATAATTGGCATGGGAAACATGGGCAGCGGACATTTGCAGAGTATTATTGACGGACAGTGTCCTAAAATTGAAGTTACAGCCGTTGCTGACATCAATTCTAAAAAGCTGGAAAATGTTAAGAATAAGTGTTCCTCGGTCGTATGCTTTGAAGATGCAATCAAAATGCTTGACAGTGGCTTGATTGATGCAGCACTGATTGCCGTTCCACATTATGATCATCCAAAATACGCCATTGAATGCTTCAAGAGAGGTATTCATGTCATGACGGAAAAGCCTGCGGGGGTTTACGCAAGACAGGTGCGCGAGATGAACGAAGCGGCAGAAAAAGCGGGTGTTAAATTCGCAATCATGTTCAACCAGCGCTCAAATCCGCTGTTTACAAAGGCGCGAGAGATTGTGCAGAGCGGGAAGCTGGGTCAACCCAAGCGCCTTGTGTGGATCGTTACCAACTGGTATCGCACCCAAGCGTACTATGATTCCGGAAGCTGGCGCGCTACATGGAACGGCGAGGGCGGCGGAGTTTTATTGAATCAGGCTCCCCATAATCTTGACCTGTGGCAATGGATTTTCGGTATGCCGAAAAAAGTACGTGCCTTCTGTCATGTGGGAAAATATCATAACATTGATGTTGAGGACGACGTTACAATTTACGGTGAATACGAAAACGGAGCCACATCCGTCTTTATTTCGACTACAGGCGAGGCTCCAGGCACGAACCGTCTTGAAATTTCGGGAGATTTAGGCAAACTGGTTTTGGAGGACGGCAAGTTGAAATGGTGGAAGCTTGCCATGCCTGAGCGGGAATTTTGCTTTACCTCAAAAGAGGGATTTTGCAGTCCCGAAGTGACTTATGAGGAATTTACGGCAGAGGAGCCAGACGGACATCCGATTCTGTTAAATAATTTTGCTGATTCGATACTGAATGGAGCCGGCCTGATCGCTGACGGCCGCGAGGGGTTAAACTCTCTTTCGATTTCCAATGCGGCTTATATTTCCTCATGGACGGATAACTGGGCGGAAATTCCTACGGATGAGGCTCTTTTTGAAGATTATCTTTTAAATCTCTGCCGAAAAGAAAAAAGCAAGGAGCAGGGCGGCGAAGGGAATGAGTCGCCCGAGTCATTGAAGGAACGATGGAAGGTAAGATGGTAGAATTCTATGAAGAATTTCAGGTATTATCAAACGATCCGCCCGTAATCTGTTCCCTTGCTGACGCAAGAAAGTTGTTTGATGAGATGTGACGAAACATGGTGGAGTATCTAAGGATCAAAACAGTTTTGGCTGTTTGTATGGACAAAAGCAAAAATGTCACTGTGAAAAATGGGAGCGTCTGGAAAAACATAATATTGGAAAAATGAAAAACGTCTCAGAGGCAGTGACCCTCCTCTGAGACGTTTTTCTGCATCTTTGTTCCGCCTATTGAAGATTTTTATTCGTCCTTATCCCGGTCCTCAAACAAAAGTTCAAGCAATTCCTCAGAGAGTTTCTTGTCGTCTGTCTGTTGCTCTTCGGCTGTTTCCTTCCGCCTTTCTATTCGCTCCTTTACAAGTTCCCGGATTTTTTCCTCCATAGCGTCGAACCTCTCCAGGAATCTGTCCCATTCCTTTTCAGAAAAGGATTGAGAACCAATCTGAAAGGAGGGCTCTTCTCCTCGGAGCATGCTGTGATAAATCTCCTCCAGAATTTTCACAAAGGATTCCCAGGCATCAAATTCTTCTTCCTCCGTTTCAAGCGCCTGCTCCATTTTATCCACACTGCCATCCTTAAGATCCTCCAGCTTATTGAGGCAGGACTGATAAAACGACCGCATCATACCCAGCTCCTGTTTTAGATTCTTAGACCGTGCCAACTCCGGTGTCAGAGAATAATCCAACCCCTCCAAAGCATCCCTGACCACCTGCATCACCAGATCTAAAGTACACTCATCACCGGTTTCCTTTTGCATCATTTGTATGCGTCCCAGCAGATGGTTGAGGAGTCGACCGCTCATCTCAGTGGACATCCCGCCGTTCATCGCCTCAGCCATTGTTTCTAAAAAGGCATTAAACACCCCGTCAGGCAGACTTGGAAAAGAATAAGTATAGCTTGCCTGACCTGACATATCCACCATCTCAAGTTGGGAAAAATCCACCGTGCGCAACTGAAACCACTGTAAGGTAGTATGTACATTGCAGCAGCTTACGAACTGGCTGTAAATTCCGGAATCAGCGTAATCGTTATACATTTGTTCCATTATCTGCATCCAGTTCTGCTTACTTTCCACAAAATCTTCAAGGCTTTTATTTCCCTCCCAGTAGCCGTTCTGCTGTGCATTATCCGCATACATGCGCAGCTGCTGGTAGGAGCCCACACTGCCTGTTCGAGAAATTCCCTGATCGTCCGCATAACTCATCAGGGCAAATATCTCCAGCTGTGAGGCATTGCGGGGGTCCACCTCAAACACGTTCACATCATAGGAAACCAACTCATTTCCATCCTTGACGGTCACTCGGACAATTGGATTATCGGTGGTGGAATGTGGGGCGTACTGAGCCTGCATTTCATAGCGCTTTCCATATTCCCCAAAGAAGATACTGGCTTGTCCGATTACCGGATTGACATTTCGCTCTTCCATGCACTTTCCAACTCGGTCGAAGCTGCTGCCACGAACAGCCTGCGTCTGTGTTTTGGCTTGAGTATATCGGTAGGCTTCACCGGCATACTCCGCCTGTACGGCGTTAAAAGACATAAAACCTCCTTTCTGCAGTCCCTCTGTCAGTCGGAACCGCACCGCTCTCCAGAAAGGACCAAGCGGCTCATTATATTATACTTCAAGGTTTATATCGGCTTCATTGGTTGGCCTAATTAGGTGGGTGTCACCAAACGGTCAAGTCCAATTCGATAATTATGTTTTTAAATTAACGAAAGTATGATAAAATGAGGCTTGCATGGGAGTGATTTTAGAAAAGGAGAGGCATTATGGATTATTCCATTCAGCAAAGAGCGGAACTGATCATTGCAGAGTGCATGAACATCAGTGGTACAGATCCTTATGAAATTTTTCACACGATCGCACAAAGAGATTTTATAAGAATTCACGGTCCAGAGCATCATGTTCTTGACGGCGCTTGTATCTTGACAGCATTTCACAATGCAGGCGGGGACATTGACCTCAATTCTGCTTTGCTGAAACTAATGGAAGAAGGGCTGAGAATGCCCGGTGCAGTCTGCGGATTGTGGGGAGTGTGCGGTGCAGTTATGTCAATTGGTGCGGCGCTTGCCATCATCGATGGTACCGGTCCTCTCTCTACCGAGGACTGGGGAAGTCACATGGAGTATACTTCCGCAGCTCTGGCCCGACTTGCCAAAACCGGTGGACCGAGGTGCTGTAAGCGTGACGCCTTCTCATCTATGGAGCAGGCAGTGGAATATATCGAAAAGCGTTACAAAATAACGTTTGACATGCTGCCTATCAAGTGTGATTTTTCATCATATAATACACAGTGTATCGGAAAGCGATGTCCGTATAATATATAGTGCAGTTTATTTTCACAAAGGATGTGGAAAACATGAATTACTGTCAAAAGCCTACGAATTCTCAAGAGGAGATAATGTCTTGAAAGATATTTTGTGGCATGTTACAATATGATGAAAACATATTGGTAAAAGTGGGCATAAGAGGAGAGTGCAGATTATGAATAGAGAAAATAAATTGCCAAAACCAGAAATGCCTCAGGGCGGGCCGATGCCTGAGATCATGACGGCTATTATGCCGGATTTTCCGAGATGGAACCGCATCTTTTTTCAGCTAGACTGCATTTTTGTGGTTGTATATGTTTTGCTGAAATGTACTTTTTTTGTCTTTTTTTGGCAGGAAGAAATGCTAAAGGATTTTCTCAGCACGTATACTCTCCAATATTTGATACTGCCCTCAATTATAAATGTGATTATTCTCCTGGCAGCGGCAGCACTCAGAAAGCGTCTGCCGGAAACGGATATGCGGCAAAATGTCATTCCTGTTTTTACTATGCTGCTCATAAATCTTGTTGTTATTATGATCCACAACGTTTTTTTGATTGCACTGGGGATTTTTTGCATCCCAATCTGTATGACAACGGTATACAGCAACCAGAAAATGTGTAAGACTGTGACATTCATTAGTGTGGGCGGCGTTTTTATCGCACTGCTCAGACAGTTTATGGAAGCGGCGGCAACAGAAGATCGTCTGTTCCTCATTCCTCAAGGATTGATTGCCGCTTGTATCCTGCTTACGGTGGGAAAAGCTGCGCTGACTGCCTTAAGGATGACAGACGGACAGAGAGAAAAACTGGTGCATTACGCGATGGGAATTAAAGAGGAACAGCGTAATGCGGAGGCGGCAAACGAAGCCAAAAGTATTTTTCTCGCGAATATGTCCCATGAAATACGTACGCCGATCAATGCCATCTTGGGCATGAATGAGATGATACTGCGTGAAAACCGCAATGAGCAGATTGAAGAATACGCAAAGAACATCTATTCTGCCGGAAACTCGTTGCTTTATCTGGTCAATGATGTGCTTGACATTTCCAAAATAGAATCCGGCAAGCTGGAGATTATGGAAAATATTTATGAGCTGTCTTCCTTTATTCACGACTGCTATTCTATGGTGG
>JAFLRO010000067.1 GCA_022511425.1 Acetatifactor sp. | reverse complement strand
ACTTTATCATCGTTATTCCACAGTATATATCCATTGCAAAACCCATAATTATAAAAACTGCACTCTTTAGGTTCGATATTGAGGATTTCCTTAGCCTCACTTTTTAAGACCCACACATCTGTTATAAAATAGAAATCCGGTCTCCAGGTTGTTTCAGGAAATAGTTTATGTATTTTATTGCAGGCAAATGTTATATCGCCATTCTCTTCAATCTTATTCAAATCTTCAATTTGTAAACTGGGGCCATTCCCCAATATAAAGCATCTTTGTCCCTTGTACTTATCCTTATACTTCAGGGCTTTCTTACTGTGCATTTCAGGTAAAAACCCGGCGATATCATATAGATCAACAACATCAACTCCGGCGATGTGCTCATATACATCGCATATGTTATTATCATCTCTGCGGACGGCACATATCACACAATCCGTTTTATCCCTAATTGCATTAAATATCGAACTTTCACATTCACCTTGATGTATAATTGAAATTACATCGGATAATTTCCCGACCATTCTCATCAATTGAATCAGTAATACCGCAGTCTCTGAGTAAACATATATACAGATATTCTTGTATTTCCCGAGGTCAAACTTCAGGAAAGCTCTTACTATTGGGTAGCTTATGCTATTCCACTCATCTCCGCTGTAAACCGGATTATACTTAGATATACCTCCCATATTCTCACCGGAAAATAAATTCAGGAAATCATCATTCCATTCGAAATAATCCTGTATTCCGCTGCTTCGAAGCTGCTCTTTCATTTCTTGGGCGTATTTGGTAGATGCTATCATAACATAAACATCGCTGCTGTGTTTCAGATATTCCTCAAATCGAATTACCGGAACTCCGTTAAACGAAGTTTCCTCCGGATTGTTGGAGATAAAAAAACAAACCTGTTCATTCCCAAGAATATCCAAAACCTGCTTTCCTACATATCCGACCCCAAATATTGCAATCTTTTTCATATTAAATCTCCCATAAAATCCCTCGGTGAGCAAATATCATACTTATCATCCTAGAGTCCTGAGTTTCTCTATTCTATCTATGTCGTGTTTACTGATAAACTCGATTTGGAAATCCCACCGAACGTTCATTTCCTGCAGCCTTGCAATCATGTATGCAAATAGGCAAAACATGGATTCCGGCATATCGGGATCATCATCATGCTTTACTCCGTCTACAAATCCTGATAAGTTCTGGGATAACGTTACGTGTTGAACACCTAACTCTTCTACCACTTGCAGGAACTTGATGATTTCATCCAAATTGTCATTATATTGGGGAATCAGGATGTATTTTAGAATAACAAAGCATCCCTTTTCCTTGTATTTGTGTAAATTCTCAATAACCCTCTCGTAAGTATCCACCCGTTTGATTTTCTGATAAGTCTCCCTGCTGCCGGCATCCAGGGCAACTGCCATGAATGATTTTGGATTGGATGCCACAGCTTCGGCAAGTTTTTCCTTATATAAAATCGCGTTGGTGTTTAATTGAATGGACCAGTTCCTCTGCAGCACCAGATCGCATATTTCATCTATATTGGGCAGTATCGTAGGCTCTCCGTCTGCTAGAATTGTGGTGTCCAGCGAATCATAATATTCTGCGGATATACGATGTATATCATAATTGCTCAGTTCCTGATTGCTCTCCGTTCTTATCACCTTATTCTGATTGCAGTAAAAGCAATTACAATTACACTTTGTCCCGCCTTTGAAATTGGGTCCCACTCCTAAAAAATCCACACGCGGCTCTTTTTCAAAGAATCCCCAATGCAATGCAGAGCACCCATGGCATGATGTCTGCTCGCCGTTGCGCAGTTTCTCTATCGTCTCCCTTCTCCATGCCTCCAACTCATCAAGCTTACCGATCACGTCCTTTTCTTCCAATACCTGACCTTTCTCAAACCAAAAATGGGTAGTCCACGGATAATGGGCGCATGTCTTCACATGATCAGAACTTATATATACATAATTCTGCATATTAAGACATCCCAACCGATATTCCCGGTTTCCGAAAACATGTATTCTCTCAACAGGAACTTTCTCAATTTCGGTAAGATAATCATAAACAGTCTTAATATTATGTTCTGCCAGCGTCAACCATAATTCATAATCCGGGTATTGTGACTGTACATGGGCAAGCGATACGATCTCACGCTCCACCCCTCCCCGGAACGTATAACAGCTTCCCTGCTTTGCCTGTGAAGAATCACAAACACATACCGGATACCCTGTTTCCCGGACAAAATCTTCCTCGTAATCTCTTAAATTTGCTCCGGCACCGTAATAAATAATCTCACTCATTTATAATCTCCTTCCGTCTCTATAAAAGTATTTTAATGATATTTTCCGTCCTTAGCCTTATATTTTCTGCCACATCATCCACGGGGCGCCTTCGTCCCACAGCTTTTCAAGATATTCTCTGTCGTGCATATTGTCCATCGGAGACCAGAAACCGGGATGCCTGTATGCGGCGATCTGCTGATCCGCCACCAGCCTGTTAAAGGGTCCCCGTTCCAACATCTCATCTCCGACCCCCAGATAATCAAAGAGCCGCCTGTCCGCCACCATAAATCCAATATTCACATAAGACTGACTCTTCCTTGCTTTTTCCTGAAAGCTCGTGACGCTCCCGTCCTGATCGATACTTATCGCTCCGAATCTTCCCTCAGGCTGTGTTGTTGAGATTGTCAGTATCTTCCCGTGCGCACGGTGGAATCCGATAAGCTCATCGATGTTAATATCCGCCACACCGTCTCCGTATGTGATCATAAATTCATCATCGTCACCAATATATTTCTCGATCGCCAGTATCCGGCCTGCTGTCAGAGTTTCCAGCCCGGTATTGGCACAGATGACGTTCCACTGTTCTGTCTGTTCCTTATTGGGGCTGCTAACAGTTTTGCCGTTATCCCGTATCTCTGATAAGGTGAAATCTACTTTCTTCTGCGAAATCCCATACCTTACAAAATATCTTTTTATGTATTCACCTTTATATCCGCAGCAGATGATAAAATCATTAAATCCAAAGCTTTCATATATCTTCATTATGTGCCAGAGGATTGGACGTCCCCCTATAGAAACCATAGGTTTGGGCCTTAAAACGGACTCTTCACTTATCCTTGTCCCCTTTCCTCCGGCCAGGATTACCACTTTCATACGACTCCCATCCAGGGTGCTTCCCCATTTCCCCACATTTCTTCGGCAGCAGCCTTATCTCTCAATGTCTCTATTGTATTGAAGAATCCTTCATGTCTGTATATAGCTGTTGTCTGCTTTGACAGGATGTCTTCAATATCCCCGTTTCCGTTTTCTGTGCCGAAGGCGGCTTTGTTTGCCAGAAAAACACCTGCGCTCGTCCATGTGCTGTCTTTTTCTTTCCATTCAGCATTATTTTCCCCGATAAAATGTAAGGGCATTTTACGACCGGAGGGTCTTGCCGCTGCAACTGTTATAATCTTGCCTTCTCTTCTATGGGTATCTTCAAGTCTTGTTAACGATATATCCGACAGACAATCCCCATATGTTATAAGGAATTCATCCCCTGATATATCAAGTACCTTTCTAATGCGTTCAACGGGCATAGTCTTTATCCCGGTATCAACAACCGTGACATTCCATTCCTCAGTATTCTTATCAAGAATCTTCACTATGTTGCTGCCCGTATCCACCTGAATATCAGACTGGTATATATAAAAATCCAGAAAATAATCCTTTATTACATCAATCTTATAGCCGCCGCATATGATGAATTCCTTAATCCCACACAGTGAAGCGTGTTTCATGATATGCCACAGAAGCGGTCTGCCGCCGATATTAAGCATGGGCTTTGGCATCCCCTCATCACTGATTGCGCTCCTTTGGCCTCCGGCCAAGATAATCATTTTCATATCAATTCTCCTGACATTTCAGTGCTATTATCTTATTGTCATATCCCATTTGTCTTATTTGTCTTTCGATGGAATCGTGGTAGGGTATCGACAGAATGACAATCGTTCCTTCACTAGCGTCCTTGGGATCCTTTACAACATACGGCTTATCATTTATGCTGAACTTTAACCCCTGCCTGTCGGGATTTCTGTCAATAAGTTCCTTTACATTGCAGCCCCGGAAGGATTCAATGAGTATTGCGGTTGATGCCCCTATGCCCCATAAGATCAATTCTTCCCCTGACTGTCTCAACGGTTCCAGAAATTCTTCAAGACTCTTTTTGCTTTTCTCTAAATATCTGAGCATCGACATTTCAGAAATTTCGGAATAAGTTATATCTCGCTTCCCGCCCTTTCTCATAACAGCGTATATAGAGGGGTAATTACTTACTTTCTTATAATACTTTCCGCTGTCTATAATTTCATATCCATATATTCCTGCCAGGTTATCAATATCATTCATGGACATATGCAGCACATGCTCATATGTAAGGAAATTAAACGGTGCGGCTTCTTCATCGGCATAACCCTCGACATCCGGAACTTCTATAAAGAGGTATCCTTCATCTTTCAACACTCTGTCAATGTTTAACATGGTACTTTCAACATCGATGATATGTTCTAATGAATGATTAAGGATAACCAGATCGAAGCTCTTTTCTCTGATATCTCGCATGTCAGTGCTGTCTGTCATCAACGTCTTAATTCCATGCTCTTTAGCATATGAAATGCACTTTTCCGCCGGGTCCAAATCCGTTATATCCTCATATCCCAGCGCCTTCATATAGGAAGCGAATTCCCCCCAGGCACCGGCAATGTCCAGAATACTGCTTTGCTTATCTATGCATGGTTCGATTAATTTGCTTAGATGCCGGTAATAGTCATCCGTATCTTCCTGACCGAACATATCATAGTATTTAGGGGCTGTTGCCCCGTACTTATAGTAATCAAGGATATTCTCCTGTGTTGCCTCGGTATTCATGTACAACATACCGCAATTCGTACATTTCGCAATGAAGCTTGCCGTCTCAGGGAAATTTGCTCCCATGACCTTCATATTATCGCATAGCCTGTACAATATTTTCTTCCCGCTATTTTTACAGATCGGACAATTCATTACTTTACCCCTTCCAATATCTCGCATATATGCTTTCGAGCTTTCTGTCATAATCCGGATTAATTCTCTGCCTTCTATTGTCTGCAAGAAGCCATGAGATCGTTTCTTGTATACCTTCCGTGAAACTTGTCTCCTGTTTCCATTCGGAAACGACCTTTTTGATCTTCGTATCATCAAATATGTAATGCCACATATGCTGACGGTTCACTACACCGCTGTAAAACTCAGTTATTTCCATGGCCTCGGCATACGGGATGTGAAGGATATTGTCAGGCTCCAGATTAAGCGCCGCAAGAATATCTATTGCCATCTCGTTCCAGGTGATAAGCCATTCTGCGGCAATATGATAATCCTCACCTACAGTCTCTTCATTTCCGATCAGACGCACGAACGCCTTGGCAAAATCCCTCGAATGCAATGGAGCAACAAGGTTCTCTCCGTCGCCCGGCATGAGGAACGGATAACCTTCTATAAGCTTCGCGGGCGCTGTAAAGCAATTCTGACCCACAGGCATCTGAACGATAGTATCATAAGTGTATCCCGGTCTTACAATGGTTACGGGGAATCCTTTATTCCTGTACGCATCCCTGAATACCTTCTCAACCTTAATCTTTCCCAGGATATAACTGTCTCCGACATCCTCGCCATATTGCGGCGTATCCTCCCGGAACGGAAGATACCTGCTTTCCCGCCTGTATACGGCCTCTGATGATATGACGATATACTGACTGCATCTCCCTGTGAAAAGCCTGACCGCCTGCTTGGCCTGATCATCGTTAAAGCATATGAAGTCACAGATAACATCGAATGTTTCATTATCTAAAATACGAAGTACCGTCTCTTCATCTCTGATATCTGCAATTATTTCATGTACCTCAGGCTGCACGGCTCTTCTTGTGATGCGTGTCATACCACGGTTTAACTCATAAACCTCATATCCGCGCTTGATTGCCTCTTCTACGCACCACCAGCTGATATTCCCATTTCCGCCGATAAATAAGACCTTCAAAGACTTTCACTCACCTTCTTTAATAACATTTCCCTATATTCGTCAATGTTATCTACCGCAGCAGATTCAATCTCCATGCAATCCTTGCATAGCTCTATGCTTCTCCTCCGACAGTTTAAATGCGCCAGACGGATGTCCTGATATTGCTTACTGTTCCAGATATCGACTACGCTTTCTTTCTTGACATCGCCGATAATTCCCTTGTAATTCCAGTCAACAATACAGTGAGATGCTGTCCCGTTCGCATTGATAGTAAGGATATAGAAAATCCTCGGACATACGACATATTCCTTATACCCCTCTCCATGGTAGACATTTACTTTCTCCGATGTGTTCTCGAACCCCGGCCAGCAATTTGCAATATGCTCTATCGCAATCTCATCACATATATCCCCGAATAAGTCGTAAAATTTCTGTTCCGTCTCCTTGTCAAGGTTATCCACCATTGTCTTAATAAAGATATGGCAATTACCCTTATGCTCATATAGGTCGCGTATATTCTCCCTGAATCTGTCATAATCAAGATTGATTCCGCTTATCTTCTTATACCCTTCCGCGCTCAGAGCCTCTACGGAAATATTGATTCGGGAAAGTCCCGCCTCTACCAGTCTGCGGTTTACATTGGGTTCCAGAAGCGTTCCGTTTGTGGTAAAATCAATCGTTTCAAACTTTCCTGATTTTGCCGCATATTCTATCATCTCCGGAAGCCGTTTATTTACAAGCGGCTCTCCTTCTTTATATAAGCGAAGTACCTTTATCTTGTCGGGAAACTCACGACAGTCATCAATAATCTTTTTATAGAGGTCAAAATCCATCACGCATACACTGGATCTTTTGGCTTCTGTCCAAAGAGCCTTGTGCGCTCCGCCGCATGGACAGAAACTGCAGCTTAAATTACAGACACTCGAAGGATCCAGATAAAGTATAAACGGTGTGCTGAGTGGTATAACCGTCTGAAGCTCTGTTCTGTTGGTATGGTATCTTGTTCCTATCTTTGCTTTCATATAGACATCTCCCGGGTTCTATTAATAATTGTGGTTAGGTTTTTAAGTCTCCTGTCTTCCGGAAAGTATTCGCTGTACTGCCTGACAGATGCTTTTGCCTTCCCTTTAAATATACCTTGCAGAGAGCAAACTCTCTGCCTGATTTCTTCGGAATCCGCACTGTTTTGATCCGTTTCAGATAAATACCCTAATTCTCTTGCATCCCATGCGCCGCATCCGGACAGGAACCAGTCAAAGGGTTCATCGCCCAGTACTTTCTTAAAATCATGCAGTTTCTTATCCCCTTTTGCTGCATTCCCGACTGCCGAGTCAAATCTTAGGATGTTCTCCTTCATGTCATACTTACCGATAGTATCTGCTCTTGCCTTTTCCCCCAGAGCTTTTCTCAGTTCATAACTCTGCGATAATCTGTTAAGCTCTGCAGCAAACGATTTCCGATCCCCTGCGAGTATACCGTCTGTTCCGTCTTCTATAATCGTCCTCTCAACAGTCCCGTCGCTTGCGACTACCGGAAGTCCGCATGCCATAGCTTCAAGCAATGCATTTTCTGTTGTTGCGAAATTATAAGGGTTTAACAGATATATAAATGCATCCCATTTGGCTATGAGTTCCTTTATATCCTCCCTGAAGCCTAAGAATTTCGCATGCTCAGATAAGCTCTGTTCCATTATATCACTCTCGAATTCGCTTGTCACATCGCCTGCCAGTTCAAAACATATATCTTCGTTTTCTTCCACGGCAGCTTTGATCCAGTCAGTAAAATCAGGGTGAATCTTGGCATAATCCAGCGAACCGACATACCCGACACACATTTTCCCTTGTCTCACCTCATAGTCGTTTTTCCGTGAGAATTCTTCCGGATGAAAATCTCCCATCCCATAAACAAGGGTAGATTTTGCATATATCTCATCCCTCTCCCGTGTATTCCACCTCTCATTTTCAAAGGTTACTTTTGACGTGAACATACAGGCATCAAAACATGAAATAAATTCAGGGTTAAGCCCGGGATAATGCAGTCCGTTCACATGACACCATAAGACCAGTCTCGAAGGAACGTTTGCGATGTTCATCAATGTCCTGTAAGTAAGCGGATGATGCCACCAATTCACCACAACCACGTCCGCCTTTGACACCTCTTCCCTTTCCTCCTCTGCAGTCGGACAGATCCTAACGCTTATACCATTTTGCTCACATCTTCTTATATGGTCATTCTTCTCCGGTTCATCTAACAGAAGGATGCTGTGTTCATTTGCCTTATCGGAAATTGCCATTCCCGATATAGCTTTACCCGCACCCGCACCCATATGTACAGCTATATGGAGTATTTTCATCAGTCTCTTCTATCTCCTATCTAAGGTCCGGCGTTATCCTTATCCGGTATAATCTCCGGAACGGCAGGCCATTGTACAAATGGTCTCGTAAAACTCCATGCACTCGTTCTTCATAAATTTCCTTTTATGCAATAAAACATTCTTGAATAGCGGATCGTCCGCCATTTCACCGAAGTGTCCTATGATCGAATCTCTGTAATTCCATTGCTCTGAGGATGACAGCATGCCTCTTCGTCCCACCATCCAGGGCAGATGTATGGTTAAAAATTCCTTCAGATACTTTCTTGCTCTTTTTTTTCTGTAATAAGCATCAAACTCTTCTTTCATCCCCAGATAGGAATACCACAGTGACATAAGCCATTCAATCGGCGCCAGTGTAAAGGTCGAATTCTTCTTGGAATACTGTGAAAAGTGCAATACTTCATCACTGTAAAACAGCCTCTCGGACATGCTCAAAATCCTGTATGTCATCGCAATATCCAACCTGTAATACAGTTCCCTGTCTTTATCCGGCAGGAGAATCAGGTAGTCAAGATAACGCCCCATAAGCGTATTGGCATATAACTTCCCCCAGAATGTGGAGCATATCTTTGATCTGGCATATGCAGTCAAGATATTCTTATGCCCGATAACATGGCACAGGGGATGCACCATATTGAAGTAGAACTTATCATGCCAATCATACACCAGCCCCTCATCCAATGGAGTATAGTTACTGTCTGCGGAGAAAAGGCATGTCCGCACGCATACGATATCCGCATTGTTCTCTTCCCCTATCTTGACAGCTTTTTCAAGAAAACACTCATCGTAATAATCGTCTGAATCCAGCTGGCAGCAATACTTACCTTCTATATTATCTTTAATTGCCTTTAAGAGTCGTGTATCCGTCCACCTGAGATTCTCCCCCATATCTATTACACTGATTCTGGAATCCAATGCCGCATACGACGCGACTACATCGGATGTTCCATCGGTTGCTCCGTTGATAATGAACAGATATTTAAGTTCTTTCACTGTCTGTCTGAGGACGCTTTCTATCGCACGTCTGAGAAGGTTTTCAGGCGTATTGTAGGCAATTGTTACGAATGTGCCCTTTATATTCTCAGGTTTTTCCCTGCAGTATTCAATATCCACGGAAGGTTGAGCGCCATAGTGTTCGCCATAATCTATTGTGATGCTCTCTGTCTTATAAAAAGAAAGTATAATTTGACTCTCAGGGATATTCTTCTCCAGCATCCAGCTATAAATAGCATCATGCAGACTGGGCGATATCACAACGTATTCCCCGTTATAGCTCTTAGCAAACTCGTCCGGTGTCTTAACCTCAATCTTGTTAAACTTTCTGGTACCATCCATAGCTTTAACATCTACAAAATAATTGATACGTATGCCCAGATTCTTAAACAGCATATATGTGTCATAGCCATTATTTCCAATTCCGTATACAACGGCTTCTTTTACATTCAGCGTCTCCATCTTCCGCCTTAATCCATACAGATCGAGCTCGTAGACATCATATGAAATTATATCTTCATGCTTATTCATTCTCATTGCCCCCATATCTGTCACAAACCGGTCTCTTTAAGAATTCCTTTACCGCCCTGTTGTCAAGATCTATGCTCCTAAAAGCCGAAAGGCTGTACTTATCACGCGGCAGGCTAAAGAGCCACATCAGAGTCGCTTCCTCGTAAACGATAGAATCTTCATATTTCACATTACATTCAGACAGATGCCCAAATGACCATACCATGGACGAGAGCCACTTGGAGCCATGATCATCCGAGTGTTCGCTGCTTCCCGGTCTCCAGGTACGGATATGTAAAATCTCATCGCACAGTGAAACCCGGCTGCAGGCAAGTGCCATATACGTTATCCAGGATATATCAAGGCAGAAATTCCGGTCTCGCTCATATTCCGTCTCATAGGAAAGCATCATGTCTATGAGATTCTTAAAGAGTTCACTCTTATACAACTTGCCCCATACAGGAACATTCAATATCCGCAACATGAGATATCGCTCTTTCTCACTACCCTGAATGCATAAATCTTCTCCGAGATAATGTGCAAAATAGCTATACCTGAATCCGTTATGAGCATATGTAAGTGTGTTGACCTGTACGATATCTGAATCATCGCGCTTCAGAATACTCACGGCTTTCTGCAGAAAATGTTGTTCGTAGTAATCGTCCGAATCCAGCATTGCGACATATCCGGTATCAATACCCTCTTTAAGCTTAAGCAGCAGCTCTTTGTTTGTCCATGGAACATTCTGTTTTAATCGAATGTATTGAATCCTGTTATCAACAGAGGCGTATTGCCTGATGATATTTTCCGAAGCATCTGTCGAACCGTTATCAATGATTAAGTATTTAAATCTCTCATAGCTCTGGTTAAGGATGCTCTCTATAGTCCTGCACAGCATCCACTCCGGTGTGTTATAGAGAATCGTGAAAACAGTCACCTCGGGAGTGTCCGAACCCGACAATTCATTGTACCGGTCAATCTTATTGCAATAGTTCCGCGGATCATAATCCTCACTAAGAACCTTTATATCCTTATCAACTTTCTTAAACGGGCATATGATCTGATTCTTATCAACGCCATTCTCAAGAAGAAACCCGACTACCGATTCCTGATTATCCGGAGAAACAATTATTAGAATATTCTGCGGCTTCTCAAGAAATGCAGCCAGCGAGACAACTCTCTTACCCAGAACCGTAAATTCTCTACTTTCCGCCTGCTTATCGATAAAGAATTCAATATCTTTTCCACAGTCCTCCAAGAATTTACAAATCACTTCTCCGTTTACCCCACAGCCGTAAATACACAATTTCGTTATCTTATCCTGCGCCAAGTTCCGGAGAAACAGGAAATCTTTCCCATATGCAGTCACATTACTCATATTACTACCACAGATCCTTTCCACTCAGCTTGGCACCGATTCCGCCGCCCGGATGGTTCACTTTGAAATCATCCAAAGTAATCCCCATGCGCTTTCCTATTTCAATAGCAATCCCCTGAAGTACAATAAGATATATAGTAGTCGAATTATTCGGCACGATATCCCACTCGTCTCCCTCATTCTGAAGTCGCATAATTAATTGCTTATCAACCACTTCCGCGCTTTTGCTCTTTTCGGTAAAAGTCATCAGCCAGGTATCTGTACCTCTGTTCTTCAGGTGCTTTGCAAGAGCAACCGTTTCATGTGTATTTCCACCCTTGGACAACAGAATGACCAGATCACTTTTTCCGACCATTCCCAAGTCACCATGCACGGCTGTATTTGTATGAAGAAATCTGGCGTCCAGACCTAACGAATTAAGTGTTCCCACGAATTTTTCACAGATGGGAACATTCTTCCCTAATCCACTGGCAATAATTTTACCGCCTTTTCTCAAAACATCAACGCATTCATTTATCAGCTGCTCATAATCCTGTGTTTGAATAGACTCTACAGAATCCTTAATGACACCCAGCACATCTTCATAATACGAAATCATAACATTTCCTCTAGATAATATATTCCGTTATAGAATGCTCCGCACACAGAGTCATAATCCTGCCATGCATATGTAGTAAGTGACAGCCATATAACAGCATGCAAAAGCTTTATTTCATCCTCGTCCGACCCTGTCATCTTGATGAGTTCATTCGCGAGTTCTTCCCAATGATTGGACGCAATCTCCAGGTTCACTCCATCCTCGGAATTGTCTCCGATATGCAATCTGAACCGTTTCAAATTAAACTGATCGTAATTACCGGCTATGGAGTAATACACCTTCGCCCAGTCGTATCTCTCATCACCGTACAGTTCTGAATAACCGAAATATCCTCTCGGATCAATCAATACCGGTTCGCCTGTTTCTCTCACCATCATGTTTGAAAAGGTGCAGTCTCCATGAATGAATGAAAATTCCTTACAGTTCAACACCAGCTTGTCCAATGCTTTTTCCAATGTTCTTCTATGATAGTAGACATTCCGGCATTTTCTGCCATTAACCGTGATTACCGGTTCCCTGCCATAGGGAATCATATCCTGTATTTTAGCCAGTCGGTCAAACGTCTTATGAAAGTATGCTTCCTTTACGCTGAAGGAATCAGCAGGTACCTTTTCGGCCTCATGAAGTTTCTTAAGTGAGCTGACAAGGCTCTCTAAAATATGCAGCTTCTGTTCATATTCCAAATCGCATTCAAATATATTCTTTCCTATGATATATTCCATTTTCAACGGATCCGTTGCATATATCTTTGGAAGTATTTGTATTCCCAGTCCCTTGGCCTTTTCATACCATGCACACTCTCTTTTTGCCAGTTTGACTCCCTGTGCATCAACCGGCTCTTTGATAAGTTCATTTCCTTCTACAGTAATCTTATTAAAAGGCCTGCATTTCGAATTTTCTGATTTCTCATATTCTTCAAGCAGACCGAATTCTCTCGTGCCTGCCAAGCCAACAGTACCATACTGCATCCGGTTCTGCTGCATCCATCTGACCAGTTCCCCACTTTCGGGAACATCAGCTATTTTTGACTTATTTGTAAAAAGAAAAAAACCGGCTACGCCATACCTTGTAGATTTTTCTTCAACGAATTCTCCATTTTCATATTTCCATCTGCAGGGAAATGACTGAGATAATCCTACATAATCCTCAGACGGTACTCCGGTGTCATCTTCGTATCCGTCAGGAAGCCTTAAATCCTTGGGAAGCACCAGATCAGACCATATCAACATGAACGGCTCATTATCCGGAATCAGGTCTATTGCCTGCTTCACGCCGGAGCATGTACCTGTGCCTGAAGCATCTACAATGTTGTATTTCACCTCTGCAAACACTTCCAGATACTCCCTCATTACTTCTTTCTTATAGTCAGCTATGATCACAAATCTTTTATCCGGATATTTTCTGAACAGATGGAACAACATAGGCAGATTATCAATGGGCACCAAGGCCTTAGGCTTATTTTCTGTTAAATATTCCAGCCTTGTGCCTTTGCCACCAGCCTGAACAATTATATAATCCATATATTTTTCTCCATCGCATCTCAATGTTCAATAAACTTTAACGCTTTCCTTTTTCTGAGATATCAAGATTACAAAATAAAAAGAGAAACAGACACTTATATCCGTTTCCCTACTCTTTTTTCACGATATAGCGCCTCCATGCGTCTTATGACTTCCTATCTGTTCTGTTAATATATATCGGTAATACAAAAGCAATTCTTTACTATAAACCGGAAAATTCTCCTTCCTTTTTTTGACTGTCCTTGATTATTCTCTGAAGCCAAAGTTACCTTTTCACCGCAATCTGTTTTCTCTTCTGTTAATTGCATAAAAACCTTTATCATTCAGAGAATCCTCTCGGTTATACAGCATCTCACTGTCATCCATCTGTCTGAATACCCCTCCGGCTTCTTCCACGATGCACTGCATGGCAGCCGTATCCCATTCCATGGTCGGGTTAAACCGGTAATAGATTTCGGCGTCACCTTTTGCAACAAGGCACCCCTTGAGAGAACTTCCCATTTTAACAAAGTTCTTAATATTATATTTAACGATCAATTCATCCATCTGTTCGCATCCGTGCGAGCTGCTCATGACGCACCTCAGGTCGCTTGTACTGTCGGAAACCTTCAATCTTTTCGGTTCGCCGGATATATTGTCGAAGAACACGCCGCGGACCAGGTATGCCCCGCCGTTACGGGATGCATAATACAATTCTCCGGTTACAGGAACATATATCACACCCATTACGGTACGATGCCGGAAGCTCAGTGCAATATTGACCGTAAACTGGCCGTTACGCTTTATAAATTCTTTGGTGCCATCCAACGGGTCAACGACAAAGCAATAATCATTCTCCAGCCTTGCCCTGTTATCTTTTTCCTCTTCCGACAATACTGCATAATCGGGGAATGCTGCCCTCAGACCGTCTACAATAATCTTATTAGAAGCCTTATCCGCAGCCGTTAACGGAGAAGCGTCCTCCTTATAGGAGACCTCCATGGTGTCAGCATCATATATTTCCTTAATTTGAATTCCTGCTCTTACAGCCAGGATCTTAGCCGTTTCAAGTTCATGATCCCACATAATACTTCTGTCACCCCTGCATATACTTTTGAATTTCCTCATATATATAAGAGGAAGCTTCTTCTATCGTCTTCCCGACAGTATTAACAATAATTTCGGGCTGTGTGGGCTCTTCATAGGGTGCGGATATTCCCGTGAAATTAGGGATTTCTCCATTTCGCGCCTTCTTATAGAGTCCCTTCACATCCCTCTTTTCACACTCTTCAACCGGCGTGGAAACATATATTTCGACGAAATTATCCGTCCCGATTATCTTCCGCGCTTTCTCTCTGTCACTTATATAAGGGGAGATAAACGAAGTCAGGACAATAAGACCTGCGTCATTCATCAGCTTCGCCACTTCGGCAATGCGACGGATATTCTCTATTCGATCTTCTTCCGTAAATCCGAGATTTTTGTTAAGCCCCATCCTGACATTATCACCGTCAAGCGACATCGTATATTTACCGGATATGGCAAGCTTTTTCTCCACCTCATTTGCCAGCGTTGACTTGCCGGAACCCGATAATCCCGTAAACCACAGAGTTACCGGCTTTTGCTGCATTCTCTCGGCGCGGCTTTCTCTGGTCACATCCATATGCTGCCAGAATAGATTGTCCGACCTGCGCATCTCATGGTCAATCACACCGCATGCGGATGTCATGTTCGTCACGCGGTCTATCAGAATGAATCTTCCGATTCCTCTATGTATATTAAATCTGTCAAATACAATTTTCTCAGCTGTAGCGATTTCACACACAGCGATTTCATTCTTGTGCAAATGCGACGCTCTTATATGTTCTCCGTTGTTAATATCAATACGATATTTGATTTCCATGACTGTAGCAGAGATCATCTTCGTGCCAAGCTTTAACTGCAGAGTATGTCCTTCCACGAGCTCATGATCATCCATCCACAATATAGTGCTCTGAAACAGTTCGGATACTTTCAGCGATGTTCCGCTGATGATCACACAGCCTCTTGACACGTCGATTTCTTTATCCAGACAGACCGTTACAGCCTGTCCCTTATAGACTGCATCAACTTTACTGTCTGTGTTAAAGAGTGCTTCCACATGTGCCCTTTCACTGCTTGGAAGAACTGTAATCTCATCTCCTACAGCTATGCTTCCGCTTTCTACCTGTCCCTGAAAGCCTCTGAAGGTATGATCAGGTCTGCACACTCTCTGTATGGGAAGTACAAAACCTTCTTCCTCTGTTTCCGCTTCCACATTGACATTTTCAAGATACTCCAGCAGAGTTTCTCCCCGGTACCAAGGCATACTTCTGGAAGGATTCGTGACATTATCCCCTTCTGTTGCGGATACAGGGATGACCTTGACTGCCTCAAGTTCCAGATCGATAGCCAGTTTCTTTATATCCTTTTCTATTTTCTTAAAGGCTTTCTCATCATACCGGAGCAAGTCCATCTTATTGACAGCGAAGACAAAATGCCTTATTCCCATCAATGCACATATTCTGGCATGACGCTTCGTCTGGATCAGGATTCCCTGTGTGGCGTCTACAAGTATCACGGCAAGATCCGCAAAGGATGCACCAACTGCCATATTTCTGGTATACTCCTCATGTCCCGGAGTGTCCGCCACAATGAAGCTTCTCCTATCTGTTGTAAAATATCTATAGGCAACATCTATGGTAATACCCTGCTCGCGCTC
>JAFLRO010000066.1 GCA_022511425.1 Acetatifactor sp. | reverse complement strand
AGTCGGTAGCCTTCTTCATACCCTTTCTCAGGATGATGGGGTTAGCGCCTGCTGCAAGGTTCTTCATACCGCCATTGATCATTGCCTGAGCCAGAACAGTAGCGGTCGTTGTACCGTCGCCGGCCACATCGTTGGTCTTGGTTGCAACTTCCTTTACCAGCTGTGCTCCCATATTTTCGAATGCATCCTCCAGCTCGATCTCCTTTGCGATGGTCACGCCGTCGTTGGTGATCAGGGGTGCGCCAAAGGACTTATCCAGTACTACGTTCCTGCCCTTGGGTCCAAGGGTCACTCTCACGGTATCAGCCAGCTGGTTGACACCGGACTCTAATGCTGCACGGGCTTCTGCGCCGTATTTGATTTCTTTTGCCATGATATTTTTGCCTCCATATAATATTATTTTTTGCAAGTTACGTAGTGCCCATTCATAAGCCGTCCTCTGACCGGCTTATTTCATGGAGAGCTTTCGCCCTATAAAATAATCTTCCCAGTATATGCTCTGTGAGCAAGCCCACCCGCATATCCTGTGAAGCTCATTTTGCACTACTCAATAATAGCCAGTATGTCGTTCTGTTTTACGATGATATACTCCTCATCCTCCAGCTTGATCTCGCTGCCGGCATATTTGGAGTAGACTACCTGGTCGCCAACTTTGACTTCCATCTTGATTTCCTTGCCGTCCACAACGCCGCCGGGGCCTACTGCAACGACTTCAGCCTGCTGGGGCTTTTCCTTGTTCTGCCCGGGAAGAACAATTCCGGATTTAGTGGTCTCTTCTGCTGCTAACTGCTTTAAAACTACTCTGTCACCTAAAGGTACTAATTTCATGATTCTTGCCTCCTGTATTTCATTTTGTTAGCACTCTTTTGGTTTGAGTGCTAATCACTAAGACATATATTAGTTTTATATGTAGGTCTTTGCAAACATATTCGCGGATAAATAAGTTTATTTATTATTAATTTTCTCTTTTTATCTCTTGTTTTCTTCCATTTTCTTACAGAACCTCTAAAAGGTAGATTTTATAATTACTTTATAATTAGCGGCCTCGTTGCCCGCACCAAAAAGAGCTGCCCACTAATTCCTTAGCGCGGCAGCTCCCTAAATGCGTTTTAGTTTTGGTAAGTATTGTATGTGCTAAGGCTTCCGATCTTTACGATACGGTCGGATGTCTTCTTATCCTGCACACTGCCAATGATGGAAGGAACCGCTCCCACCAGCAGGAATATATAAATCAGCACCAGGTTTCCTATGTAACTACCCATCTCAATGAATTCCTCTTGAAGCATGATGGGAAGCATCCGATAACAGTCAAAGAAGCTGTAATAATCGCCTATTTCACCGTAAATCACAATAGCCCAGTCAATCCGGTCACCAATATAAGTCATGACCAGCATGATTATCACTCCGATGACAATTCCCTTCTTTGTCAGCTTACCGCCCAACATCTCATAGCCCTTCAGCACGCCCACCGCCATGATCACACCGGATATGGCAGCCACATAGCCCAGCCGGCTCAGTATAATAATAGATAATACACCCAGCAGGGAGCCCAGCAGTGCACCCACAATGCCCGCTACTACATTCTCCTTCTTGTTCTGCTTTTGAGTCGCCACAGTCATCATGTTTCCCCGCAGATTGACCTCACAGTCGGGACAGAGGTGCATATAACCGGATGACACCTGATAGGGCTCCACTTCCACGCTTTGACCGCATACGCTGCAGCAAGGCTGAAAACTCTTGACCTGTAAAAAAGCCAGAAGGCTGTTTACGGACTGCACCATGGCCTCCTGCAGCTTCGCCCAGTTGGCAATGTTCTTCTGAGTTACGGTAATCTGGTTTCCCTCCTGCTTGATCCCAGTGACCTGACTCAGGCTCTTGGTAAACTCCTTTGATTCCTCATTGGTGAGCGGCACACCTCGTCTCACAGCGGTATGTATTGACAAAGTATTCGGATATCTCGCGTCTGCCGCATAGACCAGAATGTCATAATCTCCCTTTTTTCCGTAAATCACATTGTTGGCGCTATCGTAGCTAAGGCCTAACGCTCCGGCAAGCGCCACATAATTGTCTGATTGTCTACCCATTTTTCTCCCTCCATTATTCTCACAGGCGATGAACCAAGTATCCATGCTTGCACGGATATTCATGGCGAATACAGCGTTTCAAACTTGATGATGTCAGCCTGCCGCAGTATTTTTAACTTGCAATCAGTTGTTAACAGCTATTCCATATATTAATTTTATATATTGCCGTTTGCAAACTAATTCGCGGTAAATAAGATGTGATTTTGTAGCTTTCTCTATTGTTTTCTTTGTTTTTCTCTGTTTTTTGACACTAAATCTTTTAGTCGTTTCCAGGATCCCGCAGGGTATATCCATCCTCTTCAAACAAGGCGTCATAATCATAGGAATGATAAAACTCCCATACGGTATCAAGGTATTCGTCAAAATTGTCCTCCGTTATCTCGCCATGGCCTTCGTAAATCCATCTCAGGATCTGGGAATTCACATCCTCTGAATGGTGGGCTACATCCCTGTAATTATAAGGATCGCACACCACGTCATACTCTGTGTAAAACGCAAAAAGCCTGATGTTCTCCTGCCCCAGAAGCAGACTCATAATAGCTTCTTCGGCCTTCAGATACCGGTCCAGCTCCCCCATCTCGTTGACATAATCAAAAAAATAGATACTATAGGGCGAAACATAGAGATAAAACGTTGTGTCAGGATGCTCCCTGGCTATTTGAATGATATTCTGCGTAATATTCTCTTCTATTCTCTGATACTCTTCCTCCGTAACAGAATCATTTCCGGTATAGACCACTTTATTTCTGGCATAATTGGACTGAACACCTGTGGGGCCAAAGATATATGCACTGTTCCAATTTGCGTATTCATCCAGGGTTTGTTGTGGCTTGTGGCGGAGCGTCCGTGCCAGATCTACCAGGGTTCCCTCTATAAATATCTCCATATTGAACAGATATCCCGTATCATTCCACGGATCGTCATCATAGAGATACGTGGGATAGGAATCTGCAGGATAATCCCTGTCATCCTTGCTGTCAAAAGCCCGAAAAAGATCAATGTTACGAATCACATACTTAACATCGGGATTGTGTGCAAAGGCAAAATTCAACAGCTCCTTCACCTCGCAGTGGCTTCCTCCGCTGTAGGGAAGCTTTACGCTCTGCACACCGAAGATGGCATCAAATTCGGAAGGTTTGAAATTCTCCGACATAGAAGTTCCCACGATCATCGCATTGTAATCAAAATTTCGGGCAATGCCATAATTCTGGTATCTTTCATTGTTTATCTGATAACTGATGCCGGACAACGGTTTGTGATAATGAAAATAAGGGTCTATAATTGCAGTAAGACCACCGACCAAAATTAAGGCCATCAGCACAAGTGCCAGGAACAGCAGCACCCATCTCAAGTTCTTCTTATTGCTCATGATTCCTTCCTCAAATTAGAAATTGAAATATAGGAACGCACTCACGTTCTCAAATGATAATATACACCAGACCAGAAGCGCTGCAGTCAGTATCGCTCTCCCTGCGGTGAGTTTATTCCTTTTCATCCGTTCCGATACGTTTCGGGCGAAAAAAGTCATGCAGCAAGTCACTGCTGTGAACATGAGGGTCATGACTGTTGGAAGATATTCACTCATGGGCAGATGCTGCACTATGAAATCCAACCCATTTGGTTGAAAACAGGCAGTAAAATAAAAGGGCAATCCTCCCTTTCCTCCCGTAAATACCTTCCCAAGGATCTCAAATGCCTGTCCAAAATTCGCCGCTCGGAAGAATACCCACATAACATTCACAAAAAGAAACGTAAAACATCCCCGGATAATCTTAGGGATTCTTTCCAATTTATTCTTAAGAAGTCTTTCAATTACCATGAGAAGTCCATGACATCCTCCCCAAAATACAAAGTTCCAGCTGGCGCCATGCCAAAGTCCGCTGAGAAGAAAAACAATCATCACATTGACACAGGTCCTGACAGTTCCCTTTCTGTTCCCCCCAAGTGGAATATAGACATATTTGGTAAAAAAGCGGGTCAGCGTCATATGCCAACGATCCCAAAAATCTGTTATGCTTACGGCTTTATAGGGAGAATTGAAGTTACCGGGCAGCTCTATATTAAACATTCGTCCGATGCCGATCGCCATATCGCAGTAGCCGCTGAAATCAAAATAAATCTGTAGCGTATAAGACAGAATAAAAAATATTGCGCTTGGGGAGTTTAAGTCGGGAATTACTATGTATCCCGCACTCACCACCAGTCCAAAGGAATCAGCAATGATCACCTTCTTGGAAAGTCCCAGAACAAAAGTATAGATACCCCTCGCCAGGTTCTCCCAATTCACACTGCGATTCTTCTGATTTAGAAACTGTGGAAGAAATTCATCATGGGTCACAATGGGGCCCGCCACAAGCTGGGGAAAAAAACTCACGTAACAGGCATAGGTAACGAAATCCGTCTCATTTACTTTGCCCCAATAGGTGTCCACTATAAAAGAAAGTTGCTGGAACGTAAAAAAACTGATTCCTAATGGCAATGCAATGTGCAAAAGACCAAAATCAGTTTGGAAAAGCCCATTAAAATTTGATATAAAAAAATCCATGTATTTGAAATATCCCAGAATACCCAGGTTTGTTACAATTCCCAAAATCAACAAGACTTTCTTAAGACGCCGCTCCAAACTGCGTCTTATCAGGAAACTTAAGCAATAATTGAGCAGTATACTGGAACAAATGATCGTCAGATAACGGGGATTCAGATATCCATAGAACCATAGAGACATTCCAAGCAAAAACAGATTTGCCGCTCCCGTTTTAATTCTATTAAGAGCAAAATATCCTATAACGCAAAGCGGTAAAAACAGTAACACAAAAATATAGGAATTAAAAAGCATGGTATTACCTCACACATCTCACCTGTGTACGCGCCCGGCTCATTGCCCATGCGAAAGGGCTCGTATCTTGCGAGCCCTTTCGTCTGTTATCAGCACTTGATTTCCAGATATCCCAGTAACTTGCTCATGTCATACTCCTCCAACACGCCTAAATTGGAGTCATAGAACTTTCCGTCATAGTGTACCAGATAATGGCAGAACCGTCCCATCTTTTCCATCATAATGCAGCACTTAGGCAAAACGGCATCACGTCCCTCAGTATACATGATAATGTCCGTATGGTCAATGCCATAATAATTCAGAGCAGAAATTACCTTCCCCATGGTTGCCTGCCATTCCCGGCAGTCCATGACACTCATGACTTCAGCGATAGTAACGCCAGCCAGCATTGCTACACAGGCCTGCCCGCACAGTCCGTCCTCGGGCTGAATGATTACCTCCACTCCGTCAATCTTTCGGATGGGCTTGTCAAAGCTGTAAGGGCTGTTCTGATCCATGCGGATCAGCGAACCGTTCACATGGAGCAGTATTTTATGGGGCATGCCCAACTCCACACTGACGGCGTCCCCATCCTCAATGTGAATCTCGTAATTGCCCTTCTCCTTGGGAAGAAGCTCACAATCAATAATCTTGTTGTCCAGCACCACATCTGCCTGAATCACATCCCTCTGCTTACAGACCTCCCAGATATTGAAGGGAATTTGGATCATATAACCCTTGTCCTTCTTCTCAATCTTAGATTCAAAAAAATATCTCATACTACTCAATACCTCCATCCCGGCAGCCAATTAGAGGCGCCTTTTCTATTTATTGTATCAAACTTTATTTCCCTTGAAAACTGTTTCATAATAAGTTAAAAAAGTAACAAATTACCTCAGGCATTTTTTCTAACCTGGGAGGGCGACATGCCATAGCGTTTTTTGAACAGCTTGCTGAAATGATAGGCATCATCATATCCTACTTTAGCAGCCACCTCCTGAATACTCCCCGGCCATCCGTCCTCCAAAAGCTCCATAGCTTTCTCCAGCCGAATGTCAATCAAATGGCGGATAGGGGTGTCTCCCGTCTCGCTCTTAAAAATCTTTGAGATATAGAAAGGGCTCAAATACATATTCTCCGCAATCTGATCCAGAGAGATTTTTTCGCTGTAATGCTCCTCAAAATAACTGATAATCTGCTCTACCACATATTTTTTATTCACAGATTCAAAGGCACGTCCTTTGGTACGCTCAACCGGCTGACATTGCTCCCTGAGCACCAGCAGGATCATCTGCATCAGGTAAGCCTTCATCATAAAATAGCGCCCCTGTTTGTATACAGCCTTCTCCTCCTGCATGGAGGTGCAGATTCGAACCAGTTTTCTGCGCAGCTCACCTGTGGTGTGAAGGAGCAGTGAACCATCCGGCAGTGGCATATAGTTGGCGGGAAATCCTTTGAACTGCACATCTGAGAAACCCACGAAAAACTCCGTGGCATGTACTTCCGCCTCCGGACAATACAGTGCCTGATGCTTTACTCCGGGATTAAAGATCAGCAAATCGCCTTCTTTAATGGAGAAGGTTGCATCGTCTGCACGGTAACGCCCCGTTCCGGACAAAACAAAGGCCATTTCCAGTATATCGTGACTGTGATATTCCTCATCTTTTCCACTCTTGCGCGTACCTGTCCATGTAAAGTGAAAGGTAGGATTCAAATCGTCCATTTCAATTCCCGCGGCATTTTTGCAGTCTTCCATCTGGGGTTTCCTCCATCTGAGTATTTCCGCCCTCATACTTTAACTATTTTACTCCCAATCAGGAAAAAAGTCACCTGTTTTATAATGTGATATACAAAACAATAGAAAACAAATAATTACATCAAGGAAGCAAGATATTCCATTTCTTTTTTTATTGTGAGAAGTAAACTTAGAAGAAAGAAAGCTGCTGCTCCTGACAACGGGCTACATTTGACGCTTTTGCGGAGGTTTACCAATGACACCATTAAAATGGTTCTTCTCGTTTCTGAAAAAGTACAAAAAGCTGATGATTCTGGGAATTCTGCTGACTACAATGCTGGCAGCGCTGTCCATAGTGAATCCGTACATCTCCGGTATCATCGTGGACGATGTGGTCAAGGCAGGCAACTATGAGCTGCTGCCAAAGCTGATTGCCTGTCTGCTTACGGTTACCCTGCTCACCAGTGTGCTGCGTTTCCTGTACCAGCTGGTGTTTGAAACTGCATCCCAGGGCACTCTCTACGACATGCGCTCAAAAGTGTACCGTAAGCTTTTGGAAGAGGACTTTGCCTTTTATAATAAGAAACGCACCGGTGACCTCATGAGCCGTCAGACCGGTGATATGGATGCCATACGCCATTTTATAGCGTACGTTATTTATGCTGTGTACCAGAATATACTGCTGTTCATCTTTGCTCTGTTGATGATTTTCACCGTAAACGTTAAGTTGGCGCTGTGCATGTTGGTTGTACTCCCCTTTACTGCCATCAATACATACCGGCAGTCAAAGGAAGTCAGACCGGCCTTCCAGCGGAACCGAAACTGCTTCTCCTCCCTGAATGCATTTGTCCAGGAAAACGTCAGCGGCAACCGGGTGGTAAAAGCCTTCGCCAAAGAGGACTATGAAAAGGAGAAATTCCAGATAGAAAATGATAAATTCCGGGACGCTCAGATCAATGCCTCCCGGGTTTGGATGAAATATGTACCCATATTCGAAATCCTTTCCTATGCCCTTACCATTGTTCTGATGCTTTACGGCGGATACATGGTAGTTCAGGAGGAAATCACTCTGGGCGATCTGGTAAAGGTCAACGGTTATTTGTGGATGCTGAATATGCCCCTGCGTATGGCGGGTTGGTGGGTCAACGATATCCAGAACTTCTTCACCTCGGTGGAAAAGATCTATGCCACCTATAGCGAGGAACCCAAAGTTCATACGCCCCGTACCGGCGGTATTCACGAAAAGATTCGGGGCGATGTGGAGTTTCGGGATGTCTCCTACCGGGCTGACGACGAGGATATAGTGACAGATATTAATTTCAAGGTGAAAGCCGGACAGACTGTGGGCATCATCGGGTCCACCGGCGCAGGTAAATCCACACTGATGAATCTGCTCTGCCGTTTCTATGACACTACCTCCGGACAAGTGCTGGTGGACGGCGTGGACGTGCGTACCATGGATCTGTACAACCTGCGTGACAATATCGGCATGGCCATGCAGGATGTGTTCCTGTTCTCGGACACCATCGAGGGTAACATTGCCTATGGCAGACCTAACTGCAGCTTTGAGGAAGTAAAGCATGCGGCCATCATGGCGGATGCCAACCACTTCATCAATGCTCTGCCCGACGGTTATGACACCATTGTGGGCGAAAGAGGCGTTGGCCTCTCCGGCGGACAGAAACAGCGGATCTCTCTGGCAAGAGCCCTGTTAAAGGATCCATCCATTCTGATTCTGGATGATACTACTTCCGCAGTGGACATGGAGACGGAGAGCTACATACAGACCCAACTTAAAACAATTAATAACACCTGTACAATATTTATCATTGCCTATCGAATCTCCTCCATCAAGGATGCCGATCTGATCCTGGTAATGGATAACGGGCGTATTATTGAACATGGCACTCACGACTCCCTGGTGGCCCAGGGCGGCTATTACGCAAAGGCCTTCCGCAACCAGTACGGCGAGATTCCATACGACCTGTTATTAAATAACAAGCAACCAAAAAATCAGAGAGGAGGTGAGTGATATGGCCAGAAACCGATACGATATGGACGAGGTGCTGGAGGACAGCTTTGACGTCAATCAACTAAAGCGGCTGGGCGGCTACATCGCTCCCTACAAGAATAAAATGGTGGGCGTTATTATATTGATGCTCTCCTCCTCCGCCCTGACCATGATGGTCCCCATTTTCTTTCAGCGGATCATGGACTATTACATCCCGGAGAAGGATATGCGCAAGATTACAATAACAGCTGTATTGACTCTGGCGGTAGCAGTGTATTCGGCCATCGCCATGAGGTTCAAGATTAAAACAATGAGTGTTATTGGACAGAGCATCATTCACTCCATCCGGACAGATATTTTCAACCACCTGCAGGAACTGCCTTTTTCCTACTATGATGACAGACCTCACGGCAAGATCCAAGTCAGGGTAGTGAACTATGTAAACAGCTTAAGCGACCTTTTGAGCAACGGTATCGTCAACACAATAACCGATTTGTGCAACCTGTTATTTATTATTATTTTTATGCTGGTCTGTGATCCCAGATTGACGCTTGTTTGTCTCTGTGGTCTGCCTTTGCTGGCAGGTGTTATTGTATTTATTAAAAGAAGGCAGCGCAGGGCATGGCAGATCCAATCCAACAAGCAAAGCAACCTTAACGCTTATATTGCAGAGAGCATCAACGGTATCCGAGTGACCCAATCCTTTGTGCGTGAGAATGAGAACAACAATATCTTCAACAATTTAAGTGGAAGCTACAGGAAGGCCTGGATGCGGGCGGTGAAATTCAACTTTACCATGGGCCCCAGCGTGGATTTGATCTCTGCCATCACTACCTCCTTTATCTATGTACTGGGAATCCGCTGGATTCTGGCACCGGATGCCACACTGACTGTTGGCGTGCTGATTGCCTTCACTGCCTATATCGGGCGGTTCTGGGCTCCCATCAACACCCTGGCGGGCTTTTACAACTCCCTGCTGACCGCCATCTCCTATCTGGAGCGTATCTTCGAAACCATCGATGAGCCAGTGCTGGTGAAGGATGCGGAGGATGCCGGAATCATGCCTCCCATTCAGGGAGAAGTTGAATTCCGTAACGTATGCTTCAGTTACGAAGAAGGCCACAGGATCCTGGACAACATCAACTTCACCGCAAAGCAGGGTGAGACTTATGCCTTTGTAGGACCTACCGGTGCAGGCAAGTCCACCATCGTGAACCTGATCAGCAGGTTCTATAATGTGGACTCCGGTCAGATTCTCATAGACGGTACGGACATCTCCACAGTGACCATCCGCTCCCTGCGCACCCAGATGGGTGTTATGATGCAGGACAGCTTCATCTTTGCGGGAACGATAATGGATAACATACGTTACGGAAATAGAGAAGCCACGGATGAGCAAGTAATCAAGGCCGCAAAGACCGTCTGTGCCCATGAATTTATCTCCCAGATGGAGAACGGATATTACACAGAGGTGAATGAGCGGGGAAGCCGCTTGTCCGCAGGTCAGAGGCAGCTGATTTCCTTCGCCCGGGCGTTGTTGGCCGACCCGAAGATTCTGATTCTGGATGAGGCTACTTCCAGTATTGATACGGAGACGGAGATTCTGCTGCAGAAAGGATTGAACGAGCTGCTGAAGGGACGTACTTCCTTCATTATCGCCCACCGGCTTTCCACCATCAAGAACGCGGACTGCATTATGTATGTAGATAAGGGCGGTATTTTGGAGCACGGAACCCACGACGAACTGTTAGCCCAGAGGGGTGCGTATTATGAACTGTACATATCTCAATATGATTTTTTGACATAAATGTAAAAAAGAACGAAGATGCTATGAGGGGAAACCTCTCACCCCATAGCACCTTCGGTTTTTAATGGATTATACTCCACTTTTGTGTATTTCTTGGTTTATTTGTTTATTTTTTCGCTTATCATCTCTTTTCTCCCCGCGTATACAGGATACAGTTTATAGATTTTTGTTCCCAACTCAATCAGTGCTTCTTTCTTTATTTCTTCCATTCCTTGTGAATCATTTTTTAATCCCTTTCTAAATTCTTCTAGTACTTCAGTTATCGAATTATTGCCAAATTCAAATAATCCTGTAAACTCATCTTCATTCATATTTTTTATGGTTTTAATCATAAAGTCTGCAGCCATATCTGAATTCATGGCACATGCCTTATCCTCTCCGCTATAATACCCTTCCAAAGGAAGAAATCCCAAACCACTATAATGATTTTCCGTTCCTGGATACGCTCCTAAAGCAACTATGCTCTCCTCTCGTGCATTTAGCACCTCACGTAACAGTATACTCCCCTTTCCTTTCTGCATACCGACAAAACTTTCTATCCAGAGAACACCCGATGTTTCTTCCTCCGAGTTATCAGCTCCCTCTTCCTCTTTCGTTTTCGCTTCCTCTTCCGCCTTTTTTAAGGCTTCTGGAACGGTACCTGCTCCCTCTTCTTCCGACAAAGATTTGCAGTCAATAGCCGCAAGCAGTTCTTCTTTCTCAGATTCCAGTATGGCATTGTTTTGCGGCTGTGTGTTTCCTTCCAGCAAAAGATAATGGTCGAACTCCCCTGTATCCGGATTTGTTTGTGAAACAAAATGTTGACACAAATTCATAAGGATATCCAGACGAGCGGAATCCCTTCCATCAATTGATGCGTATTCCCCATTTTCCCATCTTTGAAGAATATCTCTATACAGTTCTTCACTCTTAATTTTATTCCAATTCCGACCAATAATTTTACAAATCTGCTTAAGGTAAATTCCGATATCAAACCAACATGTATTAAACTGCCTTTGTATCACAGCGGGCTGATCATTCTGTCGCTGCAAGACAATACCCGTGTCATGTTCCCATCCGTGAGACGTTTCCCGTACAGAATGCTGCTCACCGACGCGGATGGCTTCCTCTGCCTGTTCATACTCAGACACCATTGTATATGGGATTTGTATCTCCTTTATCCCCGTGTCCTTCCTCGTATGCCTCGATAATCCCGCATCTCTTTCTTGCTTTTTTGGACTCAGCTTCTCGTGTACCACCATAAATCATTCCCCCGTACTTGAACCAGATTTTTCCTGCTACAGAACACTCTGATGACTTTCACACGATAACTGTATCATCCATATATAACCAAACCTATAATCAAAACAACAATTATTTATCCTCACTCCTCAAGCATCAGCTGCACCCGGTTCTACTGGACTGTCTATTGCTCTGAATAAAGCGATGGAACCATATTTATTCCTCATATAGCTACTCCATATATTTGTAATTTGCAATACCCTGTAAAGTACCCTGAATAGGATGTTGACGCACTTACCTTCAACAAAACTATCATCCTACACTTCATAGTCCCACACCAGATCCACTTCCTCCGCTCGCTGCAGGTCCTTATCCTGGATTCTGTATATGCTCCTGCAAAGTGTCAGAATGTCCTGGCTGTTGTGAGAAGTCAATAAAATCGTCACACCCTTCTCCCCGTTCAAATCCTTCAGCATTTTCCGAAGATGCGCTACCCCCTTCTTGTCCACGGACTCGAATGGCTCATCCAGAATAAGAAGGCTTGGTTCCTCCATCAGCGCCTGTGCCATGGCAAGCCGCTGCTTCATACCCAGGGAGTACTTTGCAACCTTTGTCTCCAGCTCCGGCTTCAATCCCACCCTGCGCATCAGTTTCTCAAGCTTCTCTTTCGTGACCTTTCCCCGTATCCCCGCCAGTATCTCCAGATTCTTTAGACCTGTCTCATCCGGCAGGAAGCCCGATGTGTCCAGGATCACTCCTATATTTTGAGGAAACACATCTTTTTTAAGCAGCTTTCCGTCTATCAATATCTCGCCTTTATCAGGCCGCGCCAGCCCGCAGAGCATCTTGAACAGCACGCTCTTACCGGTGCCGTTTGGTCCTATGATCCCGCAGATATCCCCTCTGGGAATCGTAAGATTTAAATCGGTAAAGAGCACATTCTTTTTATAAGCCTTAGCCACATGCCGAAGCTCCACCATGTTTTCTGTGCTTTCCATGTTACCTACACTATTCTTGTTCTCTTTACCTTCAATGTTCCCTGCATTCCCCATACTTGTTGCGTCTTCCATGTTCTCTGCACCTTCCATGCTTTCTGCTCTTTCCATCCTCTCTTTGTGTCACATGCTTTTTGTTTCCGTACTGCTCACTATATTCTTTCCAATCTCCCATCAGCCGCTCCGTCTGTGCTGCTCGAACACATAGTCCCTATTTTTCTCCAACCACACTGCAACACATAACAGCACTGCCAGAACCCCAAGCCAGTACTGCCAAAAAAACCGATAAACTGTTCCCGACAGATAAACAATTCTCCCCCACGGGCTCCAAAGATACATCCACGGAGTCATGCCATTCATCACCGCTATCCAGTTCAAGACCGGAACAAGGAAGGTGAAGAACAACTCCAGCGCCATATTATGGAAAACCCTTTGTAAAACTTCCTGAAGTACCAGTAGGGAAAATAAAAAACAGGTGATATTCATGCATAGGCAGACAAGAAGCCTTGTTATGCTCTCAACCTCCGGGTAAATATTCCCTCTGACCGGAAGCCCCCTGCCCATCACTCCCTGCATCACCCTCTGCATCCCTACCTGTATCGCTCCCAGCATCCCAACCAGGCTCAAGACCATGAACAGCGCAAAGAAAGCCCGTGCTATCAACCTTGCCATCAGAGCCTCCCCCCTGTTCCTGTAACGGAGCAGCACAGGATAACGGCGAGCCTCCTCTGCCCTGGCACTTGTGAGGGCAAGGAGCAATGTTGGTAAGAACAACAGACCAAAGAGCGGGTCTGTGAGCACAAAGACCGCAAACTCCCATCTGTCGCTTAAACCGCTCTCCGCAAAGGAATTGAAATACCCGCCGCCTGCCACTGCGCCCAGCACAAGCCACAGAAACGCCCGCCGGGCAAAATCGTATGTACCTGCCTCCACTCTAAGCTTTCTCAGCATGACGGTCGCCTCCGATAAACAATCCCACCCCCAGGGTTAAAAGTAGCAAAAGATACCCTATCCGTACACGGTTCGGCATTAGATCAAAACCCAGCATGGGCAATATAAACGCGTTCCATGCGGAGCCATACCAATGACAGATAATCGTAGCAGTTAAGAGACAGAATCCAAAAGGGAATAAAAGTGCCGGATACCTGTTGCGGAGCACGGCGCTCACCCCAAGCCCAAACAGGGCAAATATCGCTCCCACCAGCGATATATTCACAATGTAAAGGAATACCAGCAGGGTCTGACGATTCTCAAGCAAGGGCAGCATTTCGTCACTTATCAAGTTCAGCACATTATTGCCGTGGGGGTCTGTCCTGCCCGTTCCCAGCAGGAAACATACCGGCATCCAGCAGAGCAATGGCAGACACATAACACCGGCACCGGAAGCTGCCACAGCCAGCAGCTTTGCCCTGCGATAAGCGCTCCCTGAGGCTTTGAGCGTCATCAGCTGACGGTATCCGCTGTCCCGTTCCTTCCGGTAGGACAGCACATAGGGAATCACTACCGCAAAAAAGCTGAAAAAAACCGCATGACCCTCACCGTACCCTGCCGCCTCCAGAAATTTCTCCTGCCAGGTTCCCTCCGCCAGCTCCCCCCTGCCGCTAAGGTACTCAAACTCAAACCAACTGTCCCGGCACAAAAGGACCAGCATAACAATACATGCCGCCAAAAATGCCTTGGAACAAAAAGCCCTCCTCATTTCCGTCCTGATCATACATTATTCCTCTCCGTATACCGACTCTTTTTCATGGCTAATCCACGCTATCTGCCGGCTGACTGTTCCTACCCATTCCCCAGCGCCATCTCTCAAAACCGATACTCGCTTAATACTATCTCCGTCACGGTGCTTTCCTGCCATTCACAAGTTGCGCAAGACCTTCCGGTTCTTCACTATGCTTTCCCGGCATTTACAATCTCCGCCAGCCTTTCCCGACTATCGCAGCCCGTTTTCTCTAAGATGTGGGTAATATGTTTTTTCACTGTGGCGTCAGAAATGTACAGTTCCTTCCCAATCTCCTTATTGCTCAGTTCCCGGGCCACCAGCCTTGCCACCTCGGCCTCTCTATCCGTCAGACCCATGCCCCGGAGCCGGAAATACATGGTCTGGGCATCCTCAACGGGTGCCTCATCCACGCCCTCGTCCATATAATCCACGATCCACTCCTGCAGTCTGGCCTCCATGGGCTGCTGGATCAGGGCAAAAGCAACGGCATAGAAGAAGGTCAGTGTGGCATCTGCTACTACGGGTCCGATGTGTGAAATATCAGTCATAAAGTACAGTATGTCTATCCAACAGACCAGCGCCACGACGCCTCCTGTCAGGAAAGCTGCTCTTCTGGCAAACCGCATGGCCTCCAAATACCTGCGCAGCTCTGTAAGGGAACAATATCTGTTCTTACCTAAAGCAATTCCCCATCCTTCTAAGAATCTCTTGCCGTTTCCGCTGAATACCATGGCCAGGATCGTCAGCAGAAGCAGCATGAACGCTGCCCGGAAACTCACATATTTATAAACCAGTTCCGGACTTAAATTTCCGGTAGCCATCCAGGTGATACAATACAGCATAAAGAAATAGGTTACTATCAATACTACGAGCCTGACACACCACATCGCATTCCCATTTCGTTTCTTTTTCTGTTCGTCCATACTCCCTCTCTCCTTTCTACTGCCCGGGATGAAGCACTTTCCTTATATTTCCATCTTCATTCCACTAACCCATTCCACTTTCCACGAAATCCATAAGCGCCTCTTTCAACTGCTTAAATCTATAACAAAATATATCATAAATTCTCCGTGAACTGCCATTCTCTTTATAAAAAGAGAGGTAGTATTTTTCTACTACCTCCCTACATTCAACAATAGTATACCGTTCTAGTGTACTGTGCCAACCATTTTCAGCAAAATAGCGTAGAATGAAATTCAGACAAGCGATTTGGTGAAATATGATCAGTTCAGCCCACTCGCAACGCCCTGACCGTCTATATCCCCAGCACCAGCGTAGCTACCCTGAAATACACAATCAACGACAAGGCATCCACAATGGTGGTAATAAAGGGACTCGCCATCACCGCTGGATCAAAGCCCAGCCGTTTTGCGCCCACGGGGAGCAGGCAGCCCACCAGCATGGCCATGAGCACCGCCGCCACCAAGGTCAGGCACACCGTCAAAGATACATATACTCCCACCTGGTCAAAGAGCATCAATTTGGCGAAATTTGCAACAGCCAGGGTGAAACCGCAGAGCACTGCCACCCGGATCTCTTTCCAGACCACCTTGGGCACATCCCGATACTCAATCTCTCCCAGAGAAAGTCCACGAATCACGGTCACACTGGCCTGTCCTCCGGCATTTCCGCCGGTGTCCATCAGCATGGGGATAAATGCCATCAATGCCGCATACACGCTGAGAGCCTCTTCAAAGGATCTGATGATAGCCCCGGTAAAGGTGGCTGAAATCATCAAAAGCAGCAACCAGGGAATCCTCTTTTTATAAGTCTCCCCGACAGAAGTCCTCATATACGGCTTATCGCTGGGCACGATAGCCGCCATCTTCTCCATATCCTCCGTGGTCTCTTCTTCCATGATATCCACGATATCGTCCACGGTGA
>JAFLRO010000065.1 GCA_022511425.1 Acetatifactor sp. | reverse complement strand
CGCTTTTAGAGGACAGCCCCAAACTCATGAAATGCATTCGCAACTGATCCTTGGTGTAATAATGAAGCAATTCATCTGCCATAGGAGGCTTTAATTCGGAACTGCTGCTGGCTTTTGTATCCATGTACAATAAATGTCGATTGGCAATGATGTGAGATAAGTGTACTGTCTCCATATCTGGTACTTCCCCTTTTGTAACCTGTAATCCTGTAAATAACCCTGTCTGAGCGATGGCATAGAAATAAATGTTATCTTCTCCAATAAACTGATAAACTTTAGATTCCTCATCATACCACCACTTGGATAAATCATTATCCTTTTTATGCTCTTTCAAATATGCCAAAGTAAAAGAAATCGGTGCCCAAAGTGATTCCGGCCACACCCAAAAAGTGAGTTCTTTTAATCCTTCACATTCTGGGAATGGTATACCCCATTCTACATTACCAGATAGTCGAAAGGGAACCAGTGTCTTTCCGGAAGTATAATGAATATTGCAGGCTTCCAATAGATTTTTAGCTTTATCGCGGTCATCCAGATTTTCAAATTCAAACGCAACAGAAGGTTTCTTTTCCTCATTGATTAATTTATGAGGAGGTAACTTCGTTATTAGTTCTGCTAAGTCTTCTATATACTTTCTTGGTACATATATTAAGGGCTTTTTCAAGAATTCCTCTACGGTTTCTAACTGATACTTACGTGTATTTGTATTTTTCCGTAAGAAATCATTATATTCCTTCACTGCATGAATACAGTATTCTAAATCAAAATACCAATTTTCTACATCCCTAAGAATAGGTTTTTTATTCGATAAGCAACTGATAGGATTGATAAGTTCAGAAGGCAAAAACTGATGTCCTAAGGAACATTCATCGGCATATGCTTTCTCCGAAGTGCATCCCGGTATAGGACATTTTCCTGTTACTTGTCTTCCGTTTAAAAACATTTTCTTTTCTTCATCATAAAACTGGGGCATAGATATTTTCTTAATATATCCATTTTTGTATAAAGTATGAAACACCTCCGCTGATACCTGTTTGTGAATCAAACCGGCTTCTCCCAGCGCCGACGCTCCAAAGAAATCTAAACTTATACCATAGTTTTCCAATGTTTTCTTTTGATTCTCATGGTTAGTACGCACATAATCTTCCAAAGTACCTTCGTACCCTGCTTCCTGCAACTTGCGATAGCTTTCCATGATAGGGGAACCATAACAGTCTGTTCCTGAAAGAAAGATAACATTGTCCTTTCCGATTCGATCTCTTAAAAATCGCGCAAAAATATCAGCATGTATAAACATACCACCTACATGTCCAAAATGTAAATTTTTATTTCCATAAGGCATACCTGCCGTAATAATTGCCCGCTTAGGAAATGACGGGCGTTCATTTGGAGTTAAACGCTTACATATCATATTATTTTGTTCCTTTCTGTTATTTATGTTAGTTACCACTTGCTTCCCTTTTTGTTGGGGAAGCTCTGACTGTTCCGGCATAACACACCTCCTTCCGAATTCCCAAAATAGATGAACAATAAAAAACGGTCAAAAACTCGTATCGAGCTTTCGACCGTTTGGTTCAGATTAAGTAAGATAATACACTTGTTATGAACACAGCCTAAAAAGCCCGTTGTCAATTTTGACAATAAGCTGCTGTTGCTGGTTCATTTTGTTCATGGCAATTGAAAACTTAATCATGGGCTTATTTTTCCTTTATTTTGTGTAATTGTAACAGTATATATTGCAGATGTCAATGAGAATGATGATCATCTTTACGTCCTTTCCCGAAAAAAAAGAGTAAGCATTTCAATGAATTTTTCATGTAGCTTGTATAACAAGCGGTAGACATTACAGTTTTACCGCTTTTTTTCAGAAAGAAAAAGGAAATGGAGTAAATTAAGTGAATTCAGCGCTTGACAATGCTTCATAGAATTGATGTCTGCGCATTAATCTTCCTCTTCGTTTTCTGCTGCCAGAGCCAGGGAGAAAATGAACTCGGTTCCCACACCCTCCGTACTGATCACATTGATGTTTTCGCCGTGACTGTTAAGGATTTCCTTCACAATAGACAGGCCCAGTCCGGTTCCACGCTTGTCTTTGCCTCTGGACAGGTCTGACTTGTAGAATCGGTTCCAGATCAGCTTCAGGTCATCCTTGGGGATTCCGATGCCGGTATCTTTCACGGATACGAAAAGTTTGTTCTTTTTTAAGGAGGTCTCAATCTTAATCACCGAGTCGTGATGACTGAATTTGATGGCATTGTCTATCAGATTGTAGAGTACCTGCTGTATCTTGTCCATGTCAGCATGGACATACATCTCATCTCCGGTAAGAATCAGTTCGATGGCCATGGTCTTTTTCCGGCAGGTTCCCTCAAAGGAGGCAGCAGTACTCCGAATGATCCGGTTGATGTCAAAGTCGGTCTGATCCAGCAGCATGCCCTTGGTATTCAGATTGTTCAAGGTCAGCAAGCTGTTGGTAAGTTTGGTCAGGCGCTCTGTCTCATTCAACACGATCTCAAGGTATTTCTGGTACATTTCGGGTGGAACTGTGCCGTCCAGCATGGCCTCCAGGTATCCCCGAATAGATGTCAGGGGGGAGCGGAAATCGTGGGATACATTGGCTACGAACTTCTTCTGGTCATCCTCAGCGCCGGCAATCTGGCTTGCCATATAATTCAGACAGGCTGCCAGATATCCAATCTCGTCTTCGCTTTCCACCTGAAATTCATAGTGCATATTTCCAGCTGCATACTGCTCTGTGGCATGAGTAATTTTCCGCAGGGGAATATAAACAATCTCCGTAAAGAAAATCAGGATAATCAGGGACAGTAGGAGCAGAACTACCAGGGAAATATAGGAAATATTTAAAAGACTGTTGCAGGACTGTTGAATATCGTTCATGTCACAGTGGATGACCACATAGCCCCTTACCTTGTAATTATAGGTGATGGGGGCCAGCACAGTGAGCATATCTGACTCAAAGCTTCCAAAAAAGTCGTCAACAATATAGTATGAGCCGTAGGTGACAGTGGGGTCAAAGTCCTCGATCATCACCACTTCTTCCACATTTAAAGGCATATTGGTATCCAGCACCAGGCGGCCGGAAGGGTTGATGATGCGTATGGTCGATTGCATGTAAACAGATAGGGCATCCATCTGCATCTTTACCGTCTCCAGGTCTGTCTCGCTGGCATAAAGGCCGCTGGCGTATGTGCCTGCAATAAAGGTCGCCTCCGCATAAAGATTCTCAGCCTTCTCCCGGATCAAGTGCTCCTTTGTCATGTTGGGCACAAAGGTGTTTACAACGATAAAGCTGAATACGCCAAAGATAAAGTAGGCCAGCACAAATTTTAAGTAGAGGGTCTTTCTCATCCGTTTCTTACCTCAAATTTATAACCTACACCCCAGATAGTGCTGATTTTCCAGTTAGCATGATCCTTGATTTTTTCCCGGAGCCGTTTGATGTGCACATCTACAGTACGGGTGTCGCCAATATACTCGTAACCCCAGATTTGATCCAATAGCTGTTCCCTGGTAAATACATGGTTGGGTGACGAAGCCAGAAAGTACAACAGCTCCAGTTCCTTGGGGGGCATTTCTACGGTAGAGCCCTTGTAGACCACGGAATAATTAGTCAGGTTGATAGACAAGTCGGTATACTCTACATACTTATCATTAGGACCCTCAGGAGCAGCCAGTACAGGCTTATAGCGGCGCAGCACCGCCTTGGTCCTGGCTACCAGTTCCTTGGAGTCAAATGGCTTTTCAATATAATCGTCAGCGCCCAGCTCCAGCCCCAGCACCTTGTCAAATACTTCTCCCTTGGCGGAGAGCATAATTATCGGTACGGAATATTTTGCCCGCACCTCACGGCATACCTGGTAGCCATCCATTCCGGGAAGCATGATGTCAAGCAGGATCAGATTGGGATCAAAACTTTCCATAGCGGGCAGCACGGATTCCCCATCATTTACAATTAGCGTCTCAAAGCACTCCTTTGTCAGATATAGAGAAATCAGTTCCGCAATATTATTGTCATCATCCACAATCAAAATTTTCTGTTTGCTTGCCATATAGTTGCGCTCCTTTCTATTGGGTCAATTGATTCCTGCGAGCAATGATCCAAGTAGCCATGCTTACACAGATATTCTTGACAATCGAACTAATTCGATTGTATGGTGAATGCCGCGAAGTTCAGAATACTAATGCGCTAAAGCGCATTCAGCTCTGCTGCGATGCAAGCTTGATGCCCTGTCAGTTTGCTGCGGGATATTTGACTTTGCAGTGAAATTATGGGTTTATTCACTTAAAAGTGACAATTGTGACACCTGCGTCACCTTCTCCAAATTCGCCCAATCGGTATTCTTTTACATATTTTAATTTCTTCAAATGATTCTGAACGGCACTGCGCAGAGCGCCGGTTCCCTTGCCGTGCACTACCCTGACGCTGGGCAGATGAGCCAGATAAGCGTCGTCCAAATATTTATCCAGCATAGGGATGGCTTCATCCACAGTCTTACCCAAAAGATTAATCTCCGTGGACACGGACAGGCTCTTGGACATTTTAATCTTACCTGTGCCGCTGTGCTGCAGCTTTGGAGTGGAAATGTCGTTCTCCTCCACCAGAACCAGATCCTTGATATTGGTCTGGGTGCGGATGATACCACACTGTACGAAGAGTGCGCCCTTGGCATCGGGCAGTGTGCTGACAGTGCCCTTCAAACCCATGGAGACAATCTTTACTGTGTCTCCCTTTTTCAGCTTTCTTGGGTCAATAGCCTGTTTTTGAGGTTGTTTTTCGCTTTTCAGAGACAGGTGCTGGTTCTTCTCGCCAATCTTGTCCCGTACCTTCTGACGCTTCTTTTCCAGTTCACGGATATCGGCGCCGGCATTTGCTTTGTTGAAATCCCGGATGGTCTCGTCCGCAACATCCTTGGCTTCCTGGAGAATCTCTCTGGCCTTCTCGTTGGCCTCCCGCAGAATGCGATCCTTTGCCTGGTCTATCTTCTCATTTTTCTGTTTCAACTGCTCTTTAAGAGTTTTGATATGAGCTTTATATTCCTCAATTTCACGTTGCTCCCGCTCAATGGTGACACGGCTCTGCTCCAGATCCGCAATTACGTCCTCAAAGCTTTTTTCCTCCTTGCCAATCTGCGCTTTGGCCGCCTCAATAATATCGTCGGGCAATCCCAGTTTGGAGGAAATGGCAAAGGCGTTGCTCTTTCCGGGAATGCCAATAAGCAGCCGGTAGGTGGGCTGTAGGGTTTCTACGCTGAATTCGCAGCAGGCATTCTCCACAAATCCTGTGGAGAGCGCATAAATTTTCAGTTCGCTGTAATGGGTGGTGGCCATGGTGCGAATTCCTCTGTCGTGTAGGAAATTCAGGATGGAGATGGCAAGAGCCGCCCCTTCCGTGGGATCCGTGCCTGCCCCCAGTTCGTCAAATAAACACAGGGAATCTGCGTCTGCGTGCTTTAAAATGTGGACAATGCTCTTCATATGGGAAGAAAATGTGGACAGGCTCTGCTCAATGCTCTGTTCGTCCCCGATGTCCGCATATACTTCCGTAAAGATAGACAACTCCGACCGATCCAGGGCGGGAATATGCAGCCCGGCCTGACCCATTAGGGTAAATAAACCTACCGTCTTCAGGGAAACAGTCTTTCCGCCGGTGTTAGGGCCGGTGATGATCAGCAGGTCGAAATCCTTACCCAGGTGAATGTTAATGGGAACCACCTTCTTTTTGTCCAGCAGAGGATGGCGTCCTTTGCGGATATTGATGTAATGGTCCGTGTTGAAGATAGGCTCTGTAGCATTTAGATCCATAGCCAGCTCTGCCTTGGCAAAAACGAAGTCAAGGGTAGTCATTATTTTCTGGTTGGCTGCCAGCTCCTCGGTGTGTTCTGCCGCCTGGGCGCTGAGATCTGCTAAAATGACATGTATCTCCTCCTGCTCCTGAAGATCTAGCTCTTTCAGTTGGTTGTTCAGGTTGACGATGGCAGCGGGTTCTATAAAGAAAGTTGAGCCGGTAGCAGACTGGTCATGTATCATGCCGTTGACCTGTGCCTTGTATTCTGCCTTAATGGGAATGCAGTAGCGGTTGTTGCGCATAGTGATGACCGCATCCTGGAGATAATTGCGGTAGGAGCCGCTGAGCATGGCAGTCAGTTGGGTGTGGATCTTGTCGTTGGTCTGCACCATGGAGCGGCGGATGCTCTTCAGCTTGGGGCTGGCATCGTCGGCAATTTCTTCCTCGGAGAGGATACAGCGATTGATCTCGTTTGCCAGCTGGGTCAGAGGCGTAAGCTGGCGGAAGTATTCGTCCAGACAGTCGTCGGGAGTTTCCTCATTGTCTTTTTTGCCGTAGGTCTTGATGCGGTTGACGTTGTCAAGCATGGCGGCAATTTTCAAAAGCTCCGAGGTTGACAGGGTGCTGCCAATTTCCAGGGATTTTACAGAAAAGCCCAAGTCACGGTTGTTGCCGAAGGAGGTGCTGCCGGATTTGAAGAGGCGGTTTAGGGCGTCTCTTGTTTCAGCCTGGTTTTTACGGATTTCTTCTATGTCTGTGGAAGGAATCAGGTCATGGCAGAGTTTTTTACCGGGTTCTGAGTCGGCTTTTTCTGTCAGCATCTGAATTATTTTATTGTATTCTAATGTGTTCAATACCTTTTGGTTCATGATTGCTCCTGTTCTGCCGGTTTGGCGGAGGATTCCGCCGTGTTGCGGCTTCGTGAAAAGTATATCACGGATTGGGGAAAAACGCGAGAAAATTTACGTTGTTCTCAAATAGTATGCTGTAAGTGACGGTTCCGGGAGACAGGTGTGTCCGTGGCACAGGGCGGCGCTCCGTCAAACTAACTGCTAACTTCGACTAAGGCGCCAAAGGGCATTGCGCCTAAGTCTACGTAAGCAGTGGATTTTGTCTCCGCTAAGAGCGCCCTTTAATTGTGCCCCGGGCACAGCTGTCTCCCGTAACCTGTTGCCTGCCTTATTTGACAATAACTTTAGTACTTTATTAGTTACTATGCGCTATTTTTTCCAGTCCGTGTTCCGTCAATTTGTACACTGTTGTGCATACTTCATTGATAAATTTCCTGTCATGGGAGATGCTGATGATGGCGCCGGGAAATTGGGTCAACATCCGGCGGATTACAGGGCCTGACAGGGGGGAGAAGTTGCGGGTGGGTTCGTCCAGTATTAGGATATTGGCTCCGGAGAGGCTCATTTTTAGGAGCAGAACCTTTGCCTTTTGCCCGCCGGATAGTTGTGCTATGGGGTGATCCATTTCGTCAGCGGTGTATTTCAGGGAGCCCAGGAAAGTGCGGATTCGGGTGCGTTCCTGTTTGTCTCCGGATCGATCCAGGTAGTCCACCGGGGTCATTTGAAGGTTCAGTAGGTCTTCATAGTTTTGGGGCATGTATTCTGCATGGATGTCCTCTCTTGAAAGAAGTTCTTCTGCTATTTTGCGCAGGAGGGTGGTCTTTCCTGCGCCGTTGGTGCCGATGATGCAGATTTTTTGGGAACCGCAAATCTGTAGGTGGATATCGGTGGAGAGGAGGCGCTGGCCGTCCGGGGTGTAAAGGGCGTCCAGAGAGTACTCGATCACTGTTTTTCCGGCGGGAATAGCACTGCCTTTGTCGCCCAGTTTAAAGAAGATGGCTTCCTCCTGCTCCGGCAGCTGGGTCATGTTTTCATCCTCCCGCTCAAAGCGTTTTCCCATGCTTTTGACAGACTTCATTTTCTTTTTGAGATGGCTGTCGGCACCTCGTTCCGCTCTTGAGATGTTATCCAGCTTGTGGGTCACGCTCTGTTCGATTCGCCGCAGCTTCTCATCCCGTATCTTTTTTTTTCTCCTGTCATTGAGGGCAAGCTGTTCCTGCTTCTCAAACTGGTTCAATCTCTCCTGCTTATATTGAAGATATGGCATGTGGGCCACGGTATAACGGCTGGTAGTCTTTCTTCTGATCTGCTCTATGTGGATGATGGTATTGGCTGTGTTCTCTATCAGGGTTTCGTCATGGGAAATATAGAGGACAATGTGGGGCCATTTGAGGATCATGTTTTCCAGCCATTTCAGGGTTTCTATGTCTATGTCATTTGAGGGTTCATCCAGTAGCAGAACAGTGGGCTGTGACATCATCAGCCGGATCATCTGGGCTTTTATCTTTTCACCGCCCGACAGGGTACCCATCTTTTGGTCTCCGTAGAAAAAATCGAGGGGTAGATGAAAATCTTTTGTATACTTGCCCATCTCCTTTGAGGTCAATTCTGAAAATCCGGGTTCTTGGAGAAAGAACTCATAAATTGTTTCTTCCTTTTCGTTCGAAGGCAGTTCCTGAGGCAGGTAGCCCAGTCGTTCCTTGTTTATGATGCGTTCTCCTTGAGCCTCCGCGTAGTTCTCAATCATTTCTGTATCATAAATCCATTTTAGCAGAGTTGACTTTCCGTTGCCCTCCTCGCCTATAACAGCAGCTTTGTCACCGTCATTCAGCACCAGGGAAAAATCCTGCAAAATAACTCTGAGGTCTTTTTTATGTGTGATATTGAGATTTTTGATTTGCAGCATATAGGTCTCCTTTCTGAAGCCTGATTCTACTGACATAAAAATAAGCCTGTTTTCACTGCCGAAAACAGACTCACACATGTCAAATATCCGTGCAAGCAAGGATGCTGGGCTCATTGCTCGCGGGAACGAAACCTGTATAGCTTGCCCCAATTCCTCCGGGCAATATAAAAAGGCTTCAAGATGTGGGATAATCTAATTCGGCATACACAAACAAACCTATCAATATAGGCTTCATTACAGTAATGTTTGCTTGTTCCAAATTAAACTATCTGCGTTGCATCTTTCCACCTTACACTTTTACAGTGCCTTTCTTTGTATTGGAAATATGATAGCATGGGTTGCAGGGAAATGCAAGCCTAAGTACCTAATCAGCCAAAAAATCAACCAAAAAACCAGTTGAAAAAATCAGTAAACCAGCCGAACAGCTCATTAAAATGATTAAAAAAATATTCAATCATAAATATCAAAATGGTCATCAATAACGCGTGGGACATACCAACGATGGCGCAAATCAATCCTCCCGTTGCCCAATGGGAATGGGAAGAACCTTTTCCTGAACGGTAGAAAAAAATGGTAAACATTCCTGTTATGATACTCAAAAAAGGAATCTTGTACCAGTAAACACAGATACTGGTTGTGCCAAGCACAAGAGCTATCAATGCCGCTTTGGTATTGTCCATGGTCTGCACCTTGAATGGCACCTGCGGGCAGCTGTTATCAGATGTTTCGGCAGAAGCCATGTCGGTTGAACCGTCACCGACAGGTGCAGTATTGGGGAGAGGCTGTTGCAGCAGTTGGATTAGCCGCTTAAGTTCATTACGGTATGCGACCCTGGACATCCAATGTCTGATACCTGACAGATTCATCTCACCCTCAAGGAGGCCTCCCAGACAAGCTTCCAGATGAAGTACACCGTTCGTATAGCTCCAGGTAAAAATGCGGTATTTTTCGATTAATAATACGCTGGCAACACTGCCTCTCACATAAGCGGGAGCGTCCTTCCAGGTTTTCAGGGTGAAAGAGTTCTTTTTTAAATAGTCATTTATCAAATAAGAAACAAAATCTTCCGGTTGGTTTAGTACCACATCTTGAATGTATCTTGCCATTAATCTTCTCCTTTTGCTTATAATAATGGTAAAAGTATTGTGTCAATATAAAAAATATAACATAATATATCTATCTTTACAATAATGCGGTTGAAAACCATAGTTGACTTTTTCCGGCATCAATTTGATAATAATTGTGTAATCCGAAAAGTAACTGCCGGGTTATGGTAATGTTGAAATGCCGCCTGAAGGGATGGATTTAGAAAATGAAAGAGACAGTGTTATATTATATGCCGGAAAACGCCGTCCACACAGCCCTGATCAAGGGTGTGCTGGTGCAGATGGGAATAAAGATCAAGAATTTGACTCCGGGGAGATGTGAAAAACAAATTGGGTTTTTGGCGGGGATGGACGGATTTGAAGAGGAACCGGCGGAAGGGCAGCAGGCTTCTTTTGTGGATATGAATGATGAGCTATTGGTGCTCTGTGGATTTACTGACGAAAGAGTGGATCAGCTGTTGGCTCAACTGAGGAAAGCCGGAGTGCCCAGATCCGTTTTAAAGGCGCTGGTCACGGAGACCAACGCCCAGTGGACGGTATACGAACTGTATCGGCATTTGATAGAGGAACGGAAGATGATGGGTTAAACGATACCCATCACGGTACCTACAATGTTCAAAAAATAAATCAACAAAGCGATGCAAATGCCGATGATGGCACAAACCAATCCCGCTGTTGCTTTTCCTGATTGGGAAGAACCCTTGCCGGAACGGTAGAAGATAATGGCAAAGATTCCTACCAAAAAACCCAAATAAGGAAACCAGAAAAGACAGATGCTGATGATACCAAGAACCAGAGCTGTAGTTGCTGCCTTTGTATTGTCTGTGGTCTGTACAGTGACCGTAGTCTGTGTGTAGTAAGTATTATCAGATGCTGCGGTGGGATCTGTGGCGGTTGAACCGTCACCGGCAGTTGCCGTATTGGGAAGAGGCTGATGCAGCAGTTGAATCAGCTGTTCAATATCCTTGCGGTATGCGTCTTTGAGCATCCAGCCCCAGGCACCCGACAAATCCATCTCTCCTCCGAAGATGCCTCCCAGGCAGGCTTCCAGGTGAAGCACGCCGTTTGTATAGCTCCAGGTCATAATACGGTATTTCTCGATAAAAAATGCGCTGGCAAAGCTGCCTCTCACATAAGCGGGAGCGCCTTTCCAAGTCTTCAGGGTGAAAGAATTCTTACTCAGATAGTCGTTCATCATGAAAGCAACGAAATCTGCCGGTTGGTTCAATACCACATCTTGTATGTATCTTGACATTGTTATTCTCCTTTTTCATTTTTAAAATTCTATCTAAATATCACTATTTAATTTAGTCAGCGTTTTTGTACATCTATATTTTTTCAGTGCACCACGCCGCCGCGTTTTTCAGCAGCTTCACATACTCCGGGTAAGTAAGGTTTTCCGTCGTATGTCCGGGGGTTACTCCGCACACCCTGCCCTTGCCGAGGCCATGAACCCAAAGTGCAGGCTGCCTTCCGTGCTGTGAATAGGTATATCCCAAAATCTCGGTTACGGTATTCGGCGTCATCTCCATGATGTAATGTTCGTCCACAGACGGAAATGTGAATTTGCTTACATTGTTGGTTATCTGATGTGCCTTTCCGGGTGTAAACTTCACCTCGCACTGCGGCGGATGGCTTACAAAACGTGCGCGCAGTATTTCTTGTGTCATCACATGCTCTTTTGGTATATCCGCAAGTGCGCAGTGAACGGCAAGAAAGCCCATGCCTTCCTCGGCGATAAACCTTTTCAGAGTTTCGCTCCACTTTTCGTCGCACCATATCGGTGTCGGAACACGGTTGTCTTCACTGGCGTCCTTAAACGACACAAATAAGTGGGGCGCATGAGTATATCCGAGCAACTCATTAGGATTTTCAGTCACGTTGACATCCCACTCCGCATTCGAAAACATAAGCTCTATAAGTGGCTTAATAGTATCGCTCGGGTGCCAATAATCGCCAATTAAAATCAATACATTCTTTTTCATACACAGTTTCCTCATTTAAGCCATGGAGCGTAGTGTATAACGCTCGAATCGATATGCTTAGGATCGGGAGAGCAGGTGCGGACCATCATGGCTTTCAATTCATCATTCATCTGATTGATTACCTGCGCCACGCCCTTCGGTCCGTTTTCATCGTAGGCAGGCATCAACGCACGCCCGACGCAGACAAGATCAGCTCCCAGCGCCAATGCTTTGAATGCATCGAAACCGTCCTGAATGCCACCGTCCGCGATAAGCAGAAAATCATCGCCTACTGCTTTTCTGATTTCTGGAAGGAGCATATAGGGCGGTGTTGCCCAGCGCATCAAACCGTTATGATGGCTCATAATAATGCCAGCACATCCCAGCTCTTTGGCTCTGAGCGCATCCTGCACACTGAGCGCACCCTTGATGAAAAATGGCAGCTTAGTATTTTTTATATATTCTTTAAGTTCTTGCAAGGTCGGTAGCTTCATTCGCTCACCCGCAACGATAGAGTCAGCATCGTTGTCTGTATTGACTGCATGCTCAACATCCATGCCCACACCGATAGCACCGTGTGTTTCGGAAAAACTAATACGGGAAAAGATATCATCTTTATCAGCATAGGGCTTGATGATCTTGATGACTTTGGCGCCCGTGGCAAGCACTTCACCCAAAGAATCATTATCACCCATGCCCACACTGCAAATCGCACCCGCCATTTTTGCGCCCTCCGCAAGACCCGCCATACCGCGTTTCAGATGGCTGAGAGCACCTGTCATAATCGGCGTTTCAAAATCCATGCCCAGCACTGTGACCTTGCTTGTGGGATGCTCTGAGCCGATTATCCGCCCTTCAACGACAAGACTGTCCAGAAATTGACGGGAAATCTGAATGGAATCTGATTTTGGATTGCTCATAGTAGACCTCGTTTCTAAAGCATTTAGCCGAATGCTTACAGACGGTGATTTGCACTTATGTTACCATGTTTTCACAAGTCGACTCTGCCCTTTGCGGATATTATACCATGCTAATTTTTTTACCACAAGTGATTAGTTCTCCTTACTTTTCTTCTTTTAGTTGAACGCCTGATACCTGTAAAAGGAGACAAAACCAGTATCATGTGCTAGAATGAGAACATTAAGGCTAATACTCTATGGGAGAAAATAGACATGAAAAATAATTATCGGAAAACAATATATGCTTGTTTCATTGGTTACATTGTACAAGCAATCGTGAATAATTTTGCGCCTTTGCTGTTTTTAACCTTTCAAAATACATATCAGATTCCCCTGTCCAGTATTACTATGCTGGTGACTATCAACTTTGGACTGCAGCTCATAGTGGATTTGGTTTCTGTAGGATTTGTGGACAAAATCGGATATCGGGTCTCCATGTTGATTGCCCATATATTTGCAGCCGTAGGAATAGTAGCGCTTGCTGTACTGCCGGAACTGCTGCCGAATCCTTTTGTGGGGCTATTGGCAGCAGTGGTGATTTATGCCATCGGCGGCGGGCTTTTGGAGGTGCTGGTGAGCCCTGTGGTGGAGGCATGTCCCACAGATAATAAGGAAAAGACCATGAGCCTGCTGCATTCCTTTTACTGTTGGGGCCATGTGGGCGTGGTGTTGATTTCTACCCTGTTTTTCCGACTGTTTGGCATTGAGAACTGGAAGCTGTTGGCATGTGTCTGGGCACTGGTGCCCCTGTGTAATACCTTTCTCTTTGCCCGGGTACCCATTGCACCCCTTATGAAGGAGGGGGAGCAGGGATATTCTATAAAGCAGCTGGCAGGTCAGAAGCTATTCTGGGTGTTTTTGCTGATGATGATGTGTGCCGGGGCCAGCGAGCAGGCGGTGAGCCAGTGGGCTTCCACCTTTGCGGAGAAGGGTCTTGGCGTCAGTAAAGTGGTGGGAGATTTGGCAGGTCCCATGGCATTTGCAATATTGATGGGTTCTTCCAGAGCCTTTTATGGAAAGTTTGGAGATAAAATCGATTTGGACAGGTTTATGATTGGCAGCAGTCTTTTGTGTGCCGTGGCTTATCTAAGCATTTCGCTGATTCCCAATCCTGTGGTGGGATTGATAGGATGCGCTGTCTGCGGATTGTCTGTGGGAATTATGTGGCCCGGAACCTTCAGCAGGGCCTCCGCAGCGCTGCCCAGGGGCGGTACAGCTCTTTTTGCCATGATGGCGCTGGCAGGGGATCTGGGTTGCTCCGGCGGTCCAACGCTGGTGGGTATGGTGTCCAGCGGATTTGGAGATAACTTAAGGGCTGGAATTTTGGCTGCTTTGGTATTTCCGGTGCTGTTGGTGGCTGGGATTGGAATTTGCAAGAGGCTGGTGAAGAGTCGCCATACTTGTTCGTGAAGAATTCAGCATTGCAGTTTCGCAATCCTCTCCGGTCGTAAGGAAAATCTTAAAATTATCTGGAGAAACAGAATAGATTTGTGACCATGTGGTTGCGCAGAATGAAAGGAATGAAAAGAGAAGGCAGTTAAAGAAGATGATGAACATCTATGTAACAGAAAAAGTATTTTAGGCCTTGACAAGTACATAAGACCAGAGTATTATGTAAATAATACACCAGTCTTATAAAAGGAGATGTTTTATGGATATAAAATTATATGACGCTGAACTGAAAGTGATGGGAGTTCTTTGGAATGAAGGGGTTTGTCCAGCCCGGCACGTCGCTGAGGTACTGAAAGATGAGTTTGGCTGGAATATCAATACGACATATACCCTGATCAAACGTTGTATCAAAAAAGGTGCGATTGAACGTTCCGAGCCGAACTTCATGTGTCAGGCGCTGATTCCCAAAGAGGAGGTGCAGAAGGCGGAAACCGATGAACTAATTAACAAGATCTATGATGGCTCTGCTGACAAGTTGTTTGCTGCTCTTTTAGGCAGGAAAAAACTTTCTGTCGAGCAGATTGAAAAGCTGAAACAGATTGTTGAAGATTTGGAATGAGGTGGTAAGCATGAGTTTATTGCAGATGAGCTTTTCTGGGTCTGTGCTTATTTTGACCATTATCGTTGTCAGAGCTGTGGCAATCAATAAACTGCCCAAAAAAATGTTTTTGTTTTTATGGGGTATTACGCTTGTGAGGTTGCTAATACCGTTCACTATCTCCTCTCCGGCGAGTGTGTATTCACTTGTTAATATAAATGCAAGTGAAGAAACGCTATGGGGAAATCTGCTTCCCATAATGCCTGAGGAGCAGATGGAATTTATAGACGAAACCGAGCAGGTGGAATCGATGGGTGAAGCTGGGCAGACACAGGTACAACTGCTTGCAGAACAAACACCTTATGTTTCAGTTTGGCAAGTTTCCTGGTGCATAGGAGCTGTGTTTTGCATTGCTTTTTTTGCATTATTCTATCTGTGCTGGATTTTGAGATTCCGGAGGGCGCGATCCGTTCATAATAGGTTTGTAAAGCAGTGGATTAAAGATCATAGGTCAAAACGTCCGATCTCCATAAGACAATCAGACAGAATCGACACACCATTAACATATGGTATCTTTCACCCTGTTATCTTAATGCCGGAAGATACAAATTGGGAGGACATAGAGCAGCTGCAGTATATCCTTCAACATGAGTATGTTCATATTTGCCGTTTTGATACTGTGACTAAGTTGATTTGTGCTCTGGCAGTTAGCATCCATTGGTTCAATCCCTTTGTATGGGTAATGTACTTACTTTTTAACAGGGATTTGGAATTATCTTGCGATGAAAGAGTAGTGCGCCAATTTGGCGTAGAATCAAGAAAAGCATATGCCAGTGTACTTATCAGCATGGAAGCAAAGAAAAGTGGCGTAATGCCTTTTTATAATAATTTTAGCAAGAATGCAATCGAAGAAAGGATTATCTCTATTATGAAAACCAAGAAAACATCAATCTTTGCGATATTTATTGCTGTTATCCTGTTTATTGGCATTACATCCGCATGTGCTACTTCAGCGACAAAACCAGAAGATAATGGAACATCTCAGGATACACAAAATATTCCAGGTAGTAATACAGAGAACAGTGATAACACAATCCTTACAGAAGAAGCAGGAAAAGAATTGCAGGAGTATTTGAGCAGTATTAATCAATGGGACCCCAACTATGTGCTTGTTCCTTTAGATACAGTTTTGGGGGAGATTGAAAACCAACAAATGTATCGGTTTGAAGTAAGATATAAGGATGATACAGATGAAGTTGGAGGTAGACTGATTGACAATTATGCAGTAACGGCAGATGGCGAAAGAATCTTTTGGTATAATTCTGCAGATGGCAAGTGGGTAAGTGGATTCCACAACAGTGAAAACGGAACAGTTGATACTGCGGCACCTGATGAGGAGAGCGAAGATACGGATAGAGCGGATCTTTCTAAGGAAGATGTGTCGGGAATGAAAGAAAATGTCACGAATGAGAATACTGGTTTAGAAACAAATTTAGATACTCAACCGACCTATGAGATTACTAATGGCAATACTGGAAAACGAATAACATTAAATGATTCACAGCAACTGGAATATATAGACGCTTTACTGAAAAACATGACAATTCAGAAAGAAGAATCCATACAAAGCGATGCAGAAAGAACAGTGGGATATCTTTATTGTATTCGCGTATTGAATGAAAATGGAGATGTGTCCAAAACCATTACACTGAACGGAAGCC
>JAFLRO010000064.1 GCA_022511425.1 Acetatifactor sp. | reverse complement strand
TTCTTAGGTGCTGCCATATTAATCTCTCCCTTCTTTTCATGCGTGATTAATAAACTGTTGATTACTCCCCAACAAGCTTTATATCTTGACAAATATTATGCTTGCTAGAAAACAGTTTATTCCATTTCCCTAAAATTGTCAACTCTACAAGTGTTTTTTATTTTATCCCGACAGCGTAAAATACAAAATTACGATTATTCCAAGAACGATCCTATACCATCCAAATACCTTAAAATCGTGTTTTTTGATATATTCCATCAGAAACCTGAGCACAAAAACAGATACCACGAAAGATACTATCATACCTACAGTCAATAGCGCCAGTTCCATGGAGGTAAACGCAAATCCAAACTTTACGACTTTCAAGAGACTGGCTCCAAACATCACCGGAATTGCCAGGAAAAAAGTATACTCTGCAGCAACTGTTCTGGATACTCCAAGCAGCAGCGCACCCACGATAGTAGCACCGGAACGGGAAGTGCCTGGAAATACCGCCGCGATTACCTGGAATACGCCAATCATCAACGCTGTCTGATATGTAATTTGTGAAAGCTCGGTCACTTTAGGTTCCCTGCTTTTATTCCAATTCTCAATGACGATAAATGCTATACCAAAGATAATCAATGCCAGAGAGACACTGACAGGATTGTAGAAAAGCGCAGTAAAAACATCGTCAAACAACAACCCGATCACAGCCGCAGGCACGCAGGAAACAAGAATCCTGAACCACAGCATCCAGATATCTTTCTTAAAATATGACTGTATTCCCGTCTGCCCCTGCCTGGAACTTTTTGTCAGGGCAAAAGGCCATATCTGTTTCCAGAACAACAGCACCACAGCCAAAATAGCTCCCAGCTGGATCACCACATCAAACATGTCAAAGAATCCATCGCTGGTATTTTCAAAGGGAATCAACTGCTCCACCAGAATCAGATGCCCGGTGCTGCTGATGGGAAGCCATTCCGTGATACCCTCTACAATTCCGTATATGATAGCTTTGATGATCTCGAACATATAGCACTCTCCTGTATTGGTTGTTACGGTTCAGCCATGCAGAAATAATTGCACAGCCCGCCCTTTGCGATCAAGTTCCCACGGCAAGCTGCTCAATTATTTCTGCATGGCTGAACTGTTACAAATTATATTTATGGATCGGTGTTTCCAGATATTCCAAAAGCGCTTCATAACACTCTGCAGCTTCATCATATCCCTGTTGATACAGCGCATACAGCTTGTCCGGATTTTTCTCCACACGGCCCACATCGCTGGCAGTCTTGGGACGGATCACAAAAGCCCTGCCCTCCTGCTGCTGCCGACCGATATACTCCAACTGTTCTTTATAATTAATATGACGCTCTGCCATCAACTGATAGACTTTGGGATATCTGGCATATCGGGCTTTGATCAGCCCCAGCTGGCTGGACGGCTTTCTCACATACCCGACTTCCTTGGTCATGACTACCACGTTCTTATAGTTACCGTTCAACACGGATTGCTGCAAAGGGATGGAATCGCTGATACCACCGTCCAGGTATAACTTGTTTCCAATCTTTACATTCCTGGACACCAGCGGCAGAGATGCAGATGCTCGAATCTTGACAATATCCGCTTTCATATCCCGAATCCGGAAATATTCCGGTCTCCCTGTGACAATGTCCGTGGCCACACTGTAAGCCTTGCCCTCATATCTTCGAAAAGTCTCGTAATCGTAGGGATAAAGATAATCCGGAATCAGGGAATAACAGATATCCACGTTGAAAAGATCCCCGGTAGTTATAAGACTTTCCAGACTGCAATACCGTCTGGTATCCAGATAATCCACACAGACATCCCGTGCTCTGCCCCTCTGTCCCGACAGATAACTGCACATATGACAGGCGCCTGCTGAGACTCCGTATACACTGGAAAATAAAATCCCCTTATCGAGAAAAAAATCCAGAACACCTGCAGTGTAGATACCCTTCATCCCACCGCCCTCAAGAATCAGCCCGGCCTCATACATAAATCATTCCACCTCACCTTTCAAATTCTATGAGTATTGTTCCTTCACAAACCGCCGCAGCGCCTCCAAAGACCGCTCCACCTTCTCCGTGTCGATACAGTATGCCATGCGGAAATAACCCGGCGCACCGAAGGTGTCTCCCGGCACCAGGATAAGATCATACTTTAAGGCTTTTTCGCAGAACACTTTGGCATCTTCTTCAAGGGCTTTAGGGAAAATATAAAATGTTCCGCCGGGCTTCACACAGGTAAAACCAAGGTTTATCAGTTCACTATACAAAATGTTCCTGTTTGTCTCATAGACACTCAAATCCGCTGTTTGATCCAGCATTCTGGCTGTCACCAGCTGAAACAGGGAGGGAGGACAGTTGTGTCCGATGCCTCTGGAAATTTGCCCGCACATATTAATCATGACTTCTGCATCCTTGCAGTTGGGATTGACAGCCACATAACCGATGCGTTCTCCGGGCAGGGAAAGGGCCTTAGAGAAAGAGTAGCACATAATCGTGTTGTCATAGTAACGTGACACACATGGTGCCACCGCGCCGTCAAACACAATTTCCCTATAAGGCTCATCGGAAATCAGGTAAATATCATGTCCGTATTCCGAAGACTTCTCCCGCAAAATATCCGCCAGCTTCTGAAGGGTTTCCTCTGAATAGACCACGCCGGATGGATTGTTGGGGGTATTGATCAATACTGCCATCACCTTTTTCGACAGCATTTCTCGAAATTTCTCAAAATTAATCTGAAAGTTCTCCGTGTCAGGCGGCACCACCTTCAACACAGCACCTGTCAAGTCCACATAAGGATGATACTCCGGAAAAAAGGGAGCAAATGTCAGTATCTCATCACCTGGCTCCGTCACCAGCCGAAAAGCATGCGCCAACGCACCTGCTGCACCGGATGCCATAAAGATGTGCTCCTTGCGGTATGGCAGGCCAAATCTCTTCTCCAGAGATGCCGCCACCGCTTCACGGACACTGGTAATACCGAGACTGGGACTGTAACCGTGGGCAAGCTGCGTATCCATTGTGGCATAGTATATAATAGTGAAAGTCAGATCCTGCGGAACGGGAACGGAAGGGTTGCCCAAACTATAATCAAACACATTTTCATAGCCAATCTCCTGCCCCCTCGCTGTAGCAAATTCCGACAGCTGTCTGATAACAGATTTTCCCGATAACATATCCTTATACTTTTGAACCAACATTTTTATAATCTCTCCTTCCCACTTTATCTATTGTTGTCCTGATTATTCGAAACCACCTCTGGTTCTTTGGTCAGGCATTTGCAATATATACTTTTGCGTTTCCAGCGGTAATCTGCTTAGAGCCATAATTTACGCTTTCTGAATTCTCCAACAAAATTTATTACAATAATCTAATTATACTACTTTTTTGTATCTTTACAAGAAAAAAGTGACGCAGTTATCTTCTCCTTCGATAACCGCGTCTATCCCTTTCATTATACGTTATTCTTCCTCCGCCCATACCAGTGCACATTTTACAGCCTTCTTCCAGCCTTTTAAAAGCTGAAGCCGTTTTTCCTCAGTCATGTCAGTGGGAAAGACTTTTCCGATCTGCCAGTTCTCTCTGATCTCATTCTTGTCCTTCCAATAACCCACTGCCAATCCTGCCAGATAAGCCGCGCCCAGCGCCGTAGTCTCAATGCACTGAGGCCTATGAACCGGCATATTCACAATATCTGCCTGAAACTGCATCAAAAAGTCATTGGCGCTTGCTCCGCCATCCACCTTCAGGCTCTTTAGATGAATACCGCTGTCCTGCTCCATTGCTCCCAACACATCTGCAGTCTGATAAGCAATGGATTCCAGTGTGGCCCTGATAAAATGCTCTTTGCTGCATCCTCTAGTCAATCCCACAACAGTTCCTCTTGCATACTGATTCCAATAAGGAGCGCCCATTCCCGCAAAAGCAGGCACAATGTACACTCCGGCGGTATCCTCCACCGCTTCGCTGTACTCCTGGGACTGGGCGGCGCTCTTGATCATGCGCATACTGTCCCGAAGCCATTGAACCCCTGCTCCTGCCACAAACACACTGCCCTCCAGGGCATACTCGGGATTCTCTCCCGTTCCCGCAGCAATGGTGGTCAGCAGGCCTGTCTTTGATTCGATCGCTTGATTACCTGTATTCATCAGAAGAAAACAGCCCGTGCCATATGTATTTTTTACTTCACCCTGTTCGAAGCAGCACTGACCGAACAGCGCCGCCTGCTGATCCCCGGCAGCTCCGGCGATCGGAATCTCCCCGCCCAGAACAGAGGCATCAGAATGCCCGAAGAGGCAGCCCGAAGGCCTTACCTGGGGCAGAATGGATGCAGGAATCCCAAACCGCGCCATAATCTCCTCGTCCCAGCAGAGTCTGTGAATATCATAGAGCATGGTCCGAGAAGCATTGGTATAATCGGTTACATGCACCGCGCCCTTGGTCAGGTTCCAGATCAGCCATGTGTCCACGGTACCAAACAACAGATCCCCCGCTTCCGCCTTCTCTCTTGCTCCGGGTACGTTCTGTAGAATCCATGCTATTTTAGAGGCACTGAAATAGGCGTCGGGAATCAAGCCGGTCTTTCGGTGGATCACCTGGTCAAACCCATCCTTCTTCAGCTCCTCGATCATGTCCGAGGTCCTCCGGCACTGCCAGACAATAGCGTTATATACAGGTTCACCCGTATGCTTATCCCAGAGAATGGTAGTTTCACGTTGGTTTGTGATGCCGATGGCGGCAATTTGCTCAGTTGTAGCGCCAATCATAGCTATACATTCCATGGCTACCGCCAGCTGAGAGGACCAGATTTCCATGGGATTATGTTCAACCCAGCCGGGCTTCGGATAAAGCTGTGTAAATTCCTTCTGTGCCATGGAACAGATATTTCCCGATTTGTCAAATAAAATACACCGGGAGCTTGTTGTTCCCTGATCCAGCGCCATGATATATCTCTGCATAGTCCCTCTTTTCTTCTGCCATCAGACAGCTATCGCTTATTTTTATCAGACAGACAATCTATAACAACCGTTATTTATATTTTCATAACATTTGCAGTAGCAACTATGTTCACACCGGTGCCACATACATTTTCTACCACAATATCCCCTATATGGACAGGCGCTGTCAGATCAATTTCCTTTAGCGCTTTTACACAGTCTCCAATCTTATCCTTAGGTATATCCGCGGCTGTCTTTACAGACACTACAGGTAATTCACCGCCCTGTACCCGCACAAGGCTGGTGACAATGCGTCTGGGATCCCTAAGCTCTCCTGTCACATAATCAGCCCCTCGGGGACAGGTATTACCTGTGATGTGTTTGATGTCACCGTTCTCCAACTCTACCGATATATTACATCCCAGTGGACATCGAATGCAGACAAATTCTTTTCTTTCACTAGCGTTATTTCCCATTGACTGCCTCCTTCAGTTTTCCGTCCGGACAGAGACAGTGATCTCTTCCAGGTTTTCTATGCTTTTAAGCTCCGTCTTTTTCAGGATGACCTGCTCCATCTCCCCGGGAGCCAGCACCCGCTTTTTCTGGCTCTTCAGAAGCTGTCCATTACAGGATACCTCGACAGCCACATTTCGATACACATTGCCCACCCGAAAGCGAACTATCTGACTTTCTTCCATACGGTCTATATCTATGGATGCCGGCACTGTGTAACGCACACCATTCTCTGCGCGGACAGGGATTTCCTTTCCGCCTTTCTTCAGGTTTCCGCACAGATATGCAGCTGCATTCTTACCGGCCTGAGCTGCCTCCTGGGAGACATAATCCACCAGGTCATGCACATGAAGCACATTTCCACAGGCAAAGACACCCTCTTTATTTGTCTCCAGGCTCTCGTTCACCATCGGTCCTCCGGTAACGGAATTCATGTCAACGCCCAGACTGCCCGACAGCTCATTTTCCGGGATCAGACCGCAGGACAGAAGCAAAGTGTCACAGGTAATGTCCTCCTCAGTGCCGGGAATGGGCTTCAAATGATCGTCCACCCGGGCAACAGTGACACCCTCCACGCGCTCTTTTCCCTTAATGTCCACCACTGTATGGCTAAGCTTTAGAGGAATACCGAAATCATCCAGACACTGTACAATATTTCTCTTGAGGCCCCCGGAATAAGGCTGGAGCTCTGCCACCAGCTTCACCTTTGCTCCCTCCAGTGTCATACGCCGGGCCATAATCAGGCCGATGTCGCCGGATCCCAAAATCACCACTTCCTTGCCGGGCATTCTGCCCTCCATGTTCACATAGCGCTGGGCAGTGCCGGCGGAGTAAATACCTGCAGGGCGGTAGCCGGGAATGTTCAAAGCTCCCCGGGAGCGCTCGCGGCAGCCCATAGCCAAAATCACAGCTTTTGCTTCAATTTCGTACAGACCTTCCTCCCGGTTCATAACAGTGACTTTTTTAAACTCTCCCTCTGCTGACAAATTCACAACCATTGTGTTCAGCTTGCAGGGAATGTCCAATTCCTTCGCCTTCCCAATATATCTTCCAGCATACTCCGGTCCTGTCAGTTCCTCATTAAATGTATGCAGCCCAAATCCGTTGTGGATACATTGATTTAAAATGCCGCCCAGTCGAGAGTCCCGCTCCAGGACCAGCAGGTCCTGTACTCCAGCCTCTCTTGCTGCAATTGCTGCCGCCAGGCCTGCAGGGCCGCCGCCGATAATAACTAAATCTTTTTTCATTGTAATTACCCCTTGTCCATCCGCTTCGCGGATATAATCAGATTCCGTCCTTATCGTAACCTGTCAGGAACCGGGATCCCTCATTATTCTTACAGATCTCACTCATGTCCTTCCCCAGCTCCCTCGCCAGGATCTCCACTGTTCTCGGCGAGCAGAAGCCTGCCTGGCATCTGCCCATTCCCGCCCGGGTACGGCGCTTAACACCGTCTAATGTGGTGGCACCCAGGGGTCTGTGGATGGCATCCAGAATCTCTCCCTCCGTCACCAGTTCGCATCGGCATACCACATTGGCATATAAGGTATTCTCTGCAATCAGCCGCTTCTTCTCCTCCGGGGATGCCAGTTCCATGCTGGGGATGCCCTTTCTGGTCGCAATGAAATTCTGCTTTTCCTGTGCAGGCAGGTACTGACCCACCAGACCTGCCATGTATTTTCCGATAGCGGGAGCACAGGTGAGACCCGGGGATTCAATGCCTGCCGCATCGAAAAAGCCGGGGGCATCCTTTACTTCTCCAATGACAAAATCCCCACCTTCCTCATGAGCGCGCAGCCCGGCAAAGGAAGTGATTATCTGTCTGACCGGCAGATTGTTTACACTCAGAGACGCCCGCTTCAACAGGTCATCCATGCCTGCCTGTGTAGTATTCACAGCCTCCGGATTTTCCACGTCCACCGCGGTGGGGCCTGCCAGCAGATTTCCATGGACTGTAGGCGTTACCAGAACGCCCTTGCCATAGACAGTGGGAAGCTGGAAGATGGTGTGGCTCACAAAACCGCCTACCTTCTTGTCCATCAGGCAGTACTCTCCCTTCCGGGGAATAATATGAATCTTTTCCTGACTGACCATATTGTGGAAGCGGTCAGCGTAACATCCTGCCGCATTGACTACCGCTCTTGTATCGAAAGCTCCCTGACTGGTGCTCAGCCGATAGCCGCTTTCTGTCTTTTCAATCTTCTGTACTTCTGTGTTCAGATGGAACTCCACGCCGTTTACCGCAGCGTTCTCCGCCAGAGCAATTGTCAGGCCGAAGGGACATACAATGCCACCGGTGGGCGCATAGAGGGCTGCTACCGCACTGTCGGAGATGTTTGGCTCCATCTCTTTCAACCGATGCCGCTCCAAGATCTCCAGCCCTTCCACACCGTTTGCCAGACCCTGATCATAGAGTTTCTGCAAAACATGTCTGTCCTTCTCATCAAAACAAAGTACTAACGAACCGTTCTTCTTATACGGGAAGTCCAACTCCTTTGACAGGGATTCCATCACCCGGCTGCCTTCCACATTCAGCTTCGCCTTCAAACTTCCGGGTTTTGCGTCAAACCCGGCATGGGCAATACCGCTGTTGGCTTTTGAGGTTCCCTCGCACACGTCGGAGGCTCGCTCCAGCACCGCGATCTTCCAGTCAAAGCGGGAGAGTTCCCTTGCGATTCCACATCCGGTGACACCGGCCCCGATTACAATCACGTCATACATGTCTATTCTCCTTCTATATTTAAGCAATGCAAACCATTACCACAATTGCAGCATTTTTGCAGGGCTTCTATTCTCGTAAATTTCAGACTGCAAAATGCTTCGTCTGATACCAGCCCACCAGCATCAGAACCATCAACTGCAGAACCAGTGCCGGAATCCGAAGCTTGCGGAATTTAAAAGAAAACAGCAAGGTAAGCATGGCAAAGCTATATCCATATATTCTGCACATGCTTAGAAGCCAGGAGCCAAAGTCTGCATAATTTCCCTCCCTGTTGGGATCTACCACAAATAACTTGCCCCAGTAGTATCCGCCCTCGATATTCCGGCTTTCCAAAAATATGGAGAAAACCAAGAGACCAAATAGGATAAGCAGGGCAGCAAGCGTTACTTTTCCAAAGTCGTTCTGTCTTTTTTGCCGTATTGTCAGGTAAATGCCAAAAGCAATGACAATCGGCCAATATGCAGGGTAAAGAAATGCTGACAGCGACATTATGGGCAGAGCCGGGCAGATCAGGCCTCTTTGATAGAACAGCAGCCCTATCAGCAGAAAACACAAGCACACGGAATCTATCTTCATACCACTCACACTGTAAATCAAAGAGACCGGTGACAGCAGACAGACAGTTGCCACAAGAAATACATGCAGCCCACTCAGCGCTTGCTGCCTTCCCCGCAATAAAAACAGCGTGAGCAGCGCAACACCAAAATCTCCAAGATAGGCCAGATATTTCAGAATGTTAATTGCAGAATCCGTCCATCTTGCCATAATAAAATCCACGAATGTTCGATAAATATAGGAGTTACAATTACCGGCAATATCATAGAGAGAAAAGTGGTAATCAATACCTATATAGTTACGTCCCTCCATTCTTATCCATCCTGCAGCCAGAAACGCAAACACAATACCTATGAAAACCATGTAACGGTTGATCCACTCAATAAACTTTTTCTCAATCTTCAACATGGATGCCTCTCCTTTCTTCCTGAAACAGTCCGTGCCAAAGAATGCATGTAAATACTACGTACAAACATGTATTCCCTACCGCAGTGACCATTTGAATTGCGGAAGAGTTTTCGATAACATACAGTGCAGAAAGGTACTTCGGCAAAATACACAGCAGCATACCGATGGGCACCCAGGACCTGCGAAAATTCAAAATCCCCAAAATCACCGCAATCATCTCCGCAAAATACCCATATCTCTCATGCATAGTCGGCAGGAAGAAGGTGCAAGTATATGCCGTCCAGAGAAGAATAGGAACCATATTTTCCCGGTTCAGTTCCACTTTCTTCTCTACCAACAGTACCACAAAAATTAAAAATGCAGTTACAGTCAGCAAAATAGCACCTGAACCAAACAGATAATAAGGCCTGGCCTGAAAAAAGAAATAGAGGTTCGGGTAAAAATAATAGAGCCAGGGATATCCGTTTATTTGTCGATTATATGCGGCAAATGTAATCAGGGGAGAGTAGCCGGCTATCATTGCGGGAATATTCATCACTAACATGACAACTGGAACAATCAAAAACTGAAGTACAGAAAACTCTTTCAGCAGCCAATATGCCATCAGCAAAAAAGGTAAAAAAAAGACGGACTGTAATTTAACAGAAAGAGCTATTCCAAAAAAAATCATTACAATAGGATACTTCTTATACAAAAAGCTCAGGAATGCCGCAAATAAAAAGAAGGTATAAATAACATCACACTGCCCCCAGTAGCAACTGTTCAAAAATACATTGGGCAATAGCAGCGTGATACAATAGCCCCAGCAGAAACTATTGTCATTTTCCGGTCTGAAATACTTTATAATCTTGCCCATCACCACAGCCAATCCAAAATCAAATAAAGCATGGATTATTTTAATACTGTATATTAAAGGCAGTGAACTTTTGCTTATCAGCCAGATTAAAAAAACGTAAGGCATGGCATAATCGCCGGTATAGTTCAAAAGAGAGTTGATCCCAGGTCCGGCACTGACAAGCTCATTGTACCACCCAGTCACGCAATTCTTAATATCATCGCTGAGAACATCACGCCCCAGATAGCGGATGTAAACAGCAATGAAACTGATAAAAAGCAAAATTGCATATTTTATTAATCGATGGCGATTCGTCTGCGTTACCAAGGTCCTTCCCCCGCTCTCTAAAAAGTATATAAATATTATACCGACAAAAACAAGCAAATGCAAGGCAAACGTGGTTATTGGAAATCTCAAACATCTATACATTTATCCATCAGATTGGCAGTTATTTTTAGCTGAATCACCATTGCACTTTTTTATTATTTTTAGTATGATTATTCTGATGTCCGGTCGCAGGTTTAATGGCCGGCAGCCGCAAATCCGTAAAACTTCAGCAATATACATAAGGAAGGAGAATTCATATGGGATTTATGAACGGAGATTCACTCCGCAACAGGAAAAACGGTTTTGAGACCATGGATGGCGGAAAATCAACCCCGCCGAGAAAAAAACCTTCAGGAAAGATCTACGGCATTATCGCCGCAGCAATCGTGATTCTCATCATAGCTGCCAATTCCACCTATGAGATCAAGGAACAGGAGCAGGCTGTGCTGATCACCTTAGGTAAGGCGCAGGCGGTCACAACCTCAGGCCTCCATTTTAAGATTCCCTTTATCCAGCAGGTACGGAAGGTCAACACCACCATTCAGGGATTTTCCATTGGTTATAATGAGAACACTAATGAGACCATCTCTGACGAGTCACTGATGATCACCTCTGATTTTAACTTTATTGATGTGGATTTCTATGTGGAATATAGGTACAGCGATCCTGTGAAAGCGATTTACGCCTCTTCCAACCCGTTGGCCATCCTGAAGAATATCAGTCAGAGCTGTATCCGCACAGTCATTGGCAGCTACCCGGTGGACGATGTGCTCACCACGAGCAAGAATGAGATCCAGGCTGCTATACGTGATATGATTCTTGCGAAACTGGAGACGCAGGATATCGGCATCCAACTTGTGAATATTACAATTCAAGACTCCCAGCCTCCCACTGCTGAGGTCATGGAAGCATTTAAGGCGGTAGAAACAGCAAGGCAGGGCAAGGAGACCGCGCTGAACAATGCCAATAAGTACCGCAACGAGCAGATTCCTTCAGCTCAGGCAGAAGCTGATGCTATCGTGAAAGCAGCGGAGGCTCAGAAAACAGAGCGTATTAATGAAGCTACCGCCCAGGTAGCCCGCTTCAATTCCATGTATGAGGAATATATTAAAAATCCCGCGGTTACCAGACAGCGTATGTTCTATGAGGCAATGGAGGATGTCCTGCCCGGTCTGAAAGTAATCATTGAGAGCCCTAATGGCGATGTGCAGACCATTTATCCTCTGGAATCCTTTACTGGCAGTTCAAGTGGTTCCGGCAATTCAAACAGCCTCGGTGGCTACAGCAACGCCGGAAACCAATACAACAGCTCTGTTGACAGAGATAATTCAGAAGAATAGGAGGACGCAGGTTTGAAAACAGTAAAACGAATTCTTATTATTGTAGTTCTTTTTATTATTGTGATCGTAGGCGCGTCCAGCATTGTCATTACACGCGAGAACGAGTACAGCCTGATTCGTCAGTTCGGACGGGTCGATTATGTAATATCGGAGGCAGGCATCAGCTTCAAGATTCCTTTTATCCAGAGTGTGGACACACTGCCCAAACAGACGCTGTTGTATGACCTTTCTCCCTCCGATGTAATCACCAGCGACAAGAAGACCATGATCTGTGACAGCTATATCTTGTGGCAGATCTCGGATCCCTTGAAGTTTGCACAGACGCTGAACTCCTCTATCACCAATGCAGAGAGCCGTTTGGATGCTATCGTGTACAACTCCACAAAAAATGTAATCAGCAGTATTCCCCAGGACGATGTGATCTCCGGACGGAACGGCGCGCTGTCACAGGCAGTCCTTGACAACATCGGTTCTTCCCTTGAGCAATACGGCATCAAGCTTTTGGCCTTTGAGACGAAAAAACTGGACTTACCCAGCGATAACAAGACGGCTGTCTACGAGCGCATGATCTCCGAGCGCGACAATATCGCAGCCACCTACACAGCAGAGGGAAGCTCTGAGGCACAGATCATTCGAAACTCCACGGACAAAGAAGTGACCGTCATGCTCTCCGAGGCAGCCAAGGAGGCAGAAATTCTGATTGCAGAGGGCGAAGCCGAGTACATGCGCATTCTCTCAGAAGCTTACTCCGACCAGTCCAGACAGGAATTCTATTCCTTTGTGCGCAGCCTGGATGCCCTGAAAATATCCATGCAGGGAGATAATAAGACCGTGATTTTGTCACCGGATTCTCCTATCGCACAAATCTTTTATGTACAATAAGTTGTAGAACGTGCGCCCGCCGGGCGTACCTATAAGAACCTACCCATGGCGGGCAAACGGAAAAATCCCCGGATGTGCATGCATCCGGGGATTGTGCTATATGCGTAACAAACATACAGCGCATCCGTATAATTTACTCAACATCCTGCAGCGCGGCGAAGTCCTCCTCGCCGGTACGAACCTTTACCACCTTGTCAACGCTGTACACAAATATCTTGCCGTCGCCGATATGTCCGGTGTAAAGAGCCCTCTTTGCAGCCTCAATCACCTGGTCAACAGGAATCTTGCTGACAACCACCTCAACTTTAACCTTGGGCAACAGCGTGGCGTCCATCTCTACGCCACGGTACATCTCGCCCGCTCCCTTCTGGACACCGCAGCCCATTACCTGGGTGACAGTCATTCCGGTCACACCCAGATCGTTCATGGCTTTCTTCAACTGATCATACCTGGAGAGTTTTGAGATTACGACTATCTTGTGAATTCCGGAAGCAGACGCCACAGGCGGAACCGCTACAGGAACTGCCGCATCTCTCTTGAACTGAGAAGCCTCGTCGTATTCACTGGTGCCAAGGTCAGTATTCTCGTTTACATCCATGGTCATGGTATTGGACACATCCATGATAGCAAATCCGGAGTATGCGGAGGCCAGACCATGCTCTGTGGCATCCAGACCGATAATCTCCTCTTCCTCAGTGACACGAAGTCCGACCAAAGCCTTGATCACAAAGAATGCAATTGTAATTGTCACAGCTGTCCATGCTACGACAGACACAAAGCCTAACAGCTGTAAGCCCAACAATTCAAAACCGCCGCCATAGAACAGACCGACAAGTTCTTCACCGGCCGCATTTGCAATGGAATAGCCGGGTGCAATATTTGTGGCAAAAAGTCCTACCGCTATAGTACCCCAGATGCCGTTCAGACAATGTACTGCCACAGCGCCTACCGGATCGTCGATCCGCAGTTTATAATCCAGAAACCAGACGCCAAACACTACCAGCAGACCCGCAACAGCGCCGATTACAATTGCACCGAATGCATCCGTCACATCACAAGGCGCAGTGATGGCCACCAATCCTGCAAGAGAAGCATTTAGGCACATAGAAACATCGGGCTTTTTGTATTTGATCCAGGTAAAGATCATACATACTACCGTAGCAATCGCGGGTGCAATGGTCGTAGTTACAAACACAGAACCCAGTTGCTCCACGCTGGTACATGCGGCGCCGTTAAATCCATACCAGCCCAGCCATAAAATAAACACTCCCAGCGCACCTATGGGAAGATTATGTCCGGGGAAAGCATTGACCTTTGTCACCTTGCCGTTCTTATCCTTCACAAACTTACCGATACGAGGCCCTAATATCTTAGCACCGATCAGTGCAGAGATACCGCCCACCATATGAATGGCACAAGAACCTGCAAAATCGTGAAAACCCAACTGTGAGAGCCAGCCGCCGCCCCAGATCCAGTGCGCTTCAATGGGATAAATCAAGGCTGAAATCACACCGGAATAAATACAATAGGAAAGAAACTTTGTCCTCTCTGCCATTGCTCCCGACACAATGGTTGCGGTGGTAGCACAGAACACCAGGTTAAACACGAAGTTGGACCAGTCAAAGCTTTCATAAGCAGTGAAAATATCAAAGCCCGGCTTTCCAATCAGACCCGCAAGATCTTCACCCAGCAAAAGTCCAAAACCGATCAGTATGAATACCACTGTTCCAATACAGAAATCCATCAGGTTCTTCATCAGGATATTACCTGCGTTTTTCGCTCTTGTAAATCCGGTTTCCACCATAGCGAATCCGGCCTGCATCCAGAATACCAATGCAGCTCCTATCAGGAACCAGACGCCAAAAATCTGGCCGCTTACAGCACTTAAAATTTCGTCCGTCATTATTTTTTCTCCTCCTAAAACAAAAATAGCGATACTCGGTGCTTCCGTTTCGAAGCTCCCTTGCATCGCATTCTTTTGCAGATGTGCCGTCAGCCTCGCCACAATCTGCACATTATATCACAAACAAAGGCACTGCAGGAATCCTACAGCGCCTTTGCTTATGTGTGAGTATATCATCTCATTTTTTTACTGTCAATTATAAAAAATAAACATATTTTAGCTTAAATAATTAAAATTTTCGTTACAATGTACAGTTAGTGTACTGTCCCAATCGTTTTGTGAACTAGCTTGCATTCATTGTTCACCCTTAATCTCGGCTGTCAGCTGATGCGACACATACCAGCCTCACATATCTCTTCCCGTCCACTTTTGCTTTTTCCTTCTCAGCAAACCCAAGCTTTTCACACAGTCTCAGAGAAGCGATATTTTCCGGCTCCACCATAGCCTGTACCTGTTGGAAGCCCAATGTCTCCCAGCCATATTTCAAAATTGCACGACAGACCTCTTCAGCATAGCCCTTGCGCTGCCAGGGTACACCAATGATAAAACCCAGCTCCGGATCCGGATAACCTTCCCTGTACGCAAAACCTGCCCGTCCGATAACAGTACCGCTGGCACGTTCCACTACAGTCCACACGCCAAACTCATAAAAAGTGTAGACCTTCTCGATATATTCCCGGATATATTGTTTTTCCTGCTCAATTTCAGGATAGAGGTTTTCCATATATCTGGTAATTGCGGGATCGCTGTAAATATGGTAAAAATCCTCCACGTCCTCCGGAGTAGTTTCTCTGACAAGACAGCACCCCGTCTCCAAAATATCCCAGGGCAGTCCCTTTAGACGGCGATATACCTTGTCCACATATTCAGGTTCAAGCCCTATCGGATTCTCAACAGCATAGAGAAATTCCGAAAAGTCCTGTTCCCGGTTTCCCTCGTGCAGCCAAATCAACACCGCCTGTCCAATATCCCGCAGCTCTCTAGCTGTATCTATATCGTCCGTCACATACAATGCAGGCTGTTCTCCATTATCATCCCGTCCAGATAATCCGTCGCTGTCTCCGCTCCAGGGCACCTGTATCCTGCTCAAATAACTCACTTTTATACCCCCTGCCCTCTTTACGTCACATTTATTTTGCGCTAAAATAAACATACTATAATATTGCAAGTTGGCTTTGTTTATAGTATACCACAAATACTGCTGCCAGTGTACAGTACGCTTATCACTGGCAGAACACTGGCTTGCAAATAACAGAAAGGAATGTATTATCATGGCACAGAACCCTATAGTTACCATCACAATGAAAGACGGCGGCACGATCCGCCTGGAGCTTTATCCTGACGCAGCACCCAACACTGTAAACAACTTTATCAGCCTGGTGAACAAAAAATATTATGACGGACTGATTTTCCACAGAGTTATCAAGGGGTTTATGATCCAGGGCGGCTGCCCCAACGGAACTGGCATGGGCGGCCCCGGGTACGGAATCAAGGGTGAATTTTCACAGAACGGTGTGGAGAATACTCTGAAGCATACGGAAGGCGTATTGTCCATGGCAAGAGCGATGGATCCCAACTCTGCCGGTTCCCAATTTTTTATCATGCATAAAAACGCACCTCATCTAGACGGTGGCTATGCTGCTTTTGGCAAAGTCATCGAGGGCATGGATATAGTAAACCAAATTGCGGAGACCCGCACGGATTATAACGACAGACCTCTGGAGCCTCAGGTGATGGAGTCCGTAACTGTAGATACCTTTGGAGAAGCTTATCCGGAACCGGAAAAAATGGCTGAGTAATGTTGTTCATATTTTGTTTACAATTCATTCAATCATTTTTTTAATTTTTATCATTCTTTAGACATTTCTATGACCTATACTAAGACCATAACAACGAAAGAAGCCCTTACAAAGCCAACCACAGTTTACTGTTTACTAAATAACTTTTTCATAATAAATGCCA